>JBJTSM010000537.1:0-3309 GCA_046076685.1 Planctomycetia bacterium
ATGTTCGAGCCCACCGTGATCGCCCAGATGGCCAACTGGTCCCACGGCAACAGGTAGCCGGTGAACGACAGGAGCAGCGTGAGCAAAAGCAGGATCACTCCGATCACCCAGTTGAACTCGCGGGGCGGTTTGTAGCTCCCCGTGAGAAACACGCGGTACATGTGGAGCCACGTCGTGATCACCATCGCGTGGGCTCCCCAGCGGTGCAATTCCCGCAGGATGCCGAGGCTCGTCACGTCGCGGAGCGCGAGGATGTCGTTGTAGGCCCATTCGAGCGTGGGACGGTAGTAGAACATCAAGAGCACGCCCGTCACCGTCTCGACGAGGAACAGGAAGAACGTCACGCCGCCCATGCACCAGGTGAAAGAGAGGGCGATGCCCTGCTTCTTGATCGACACGGGATGCAGATGCAGGAAGAAATTGGTGAGCATCACCACGATCCGATTCCGCCGGTCGAGCGGCATGGGATGGCGGAAGATGCTCTTCCAGATCTGGGAGTTGCGGATGGTTTCGCCGATGGCCATGAAGGACTTCTTTCCCGGTGCTCTCGTTACCCAACCACTCTGCTACACGTTGACGTAGGAATCAGGATCGGCCCACTGGCCGAGCTCTTCCTGAAAGGCCTTGCTCTTGTCGATTTCCAGCTGCCCGTCGTCGGAGATGCGGATCGCATACCGCTCCAGCGGCCGCGGGGCCGGCCCCTCGAAGTTGACCCCGTCCTTGTAGAAGCCGCTGCCGTGGCAGGGGCACTTGAACTTCTGCTCGGCCTCGAGCCAGTTGGGCGTGCAGCCAAGGTGCGTGCAGACGGTCTTGAGGGCGTAAATCTGCTGCTGCCCCTGAAACTCGCCGTTCACGACCCAGACGCCGTACTGCGGCACGAACTTCGTCTCGACCTTGCCGGCCGGGAACCCCTCCTTGAAGCCCACCTTGAATCGGCTCGGCGGCTCGGCGAGCACGTTGGGAAACATGAAGCGAGCCAGGCCGAGCGTGAACAGCCCGCCGGTCACGGAGAGCGCCGTGAACCCCATCGCCATGAACGACCCGAGGGCGATCTCGAGAAATCCACGCCGGTCCTCCTCCCCTTCCTTCTTGGCTGCGGGCTTGGCAGGCCGCTCCGGCATGGGGGGAGCCGCGCGGACGACCGCCGGTTTCTCGGCGGCAGCCGCGACCGGCTTTGGCTTGGCGGCGGCGGCCTGCAGTTTGGCGGTGACGGCCGGAGCCTCGGCCTTGCTGACGGGCCCCGGCTTGGCACCGGCCCGCGCGGCCGCGAGGATGCTGGCGGTATCACGTTGAACGCCGGTCTTCGGCGCCGTGGCAGCCGCCGGCTTCGCCGCAGCTGGCTTGGCGGCGGGCTTTGGCTTGTCGGCCGCGGCCGGCTTCGGCTTTTCTGCGGCCGCTGCCGCAGGGGTCGCTTCCGTCTTGTTGGCGCGGGCTGCGGCCAGGATGTCGGCGACGCTTGGACGGCCGCCCCCGGCAGCCTTGGCCGCCGCCGGCTTGGCGGCGGCTGGCTTTGGCTTTGCCAACGCAGCGGCCTCAACCGCGGACTCGGCGTCAGCAACGGGCGGTTCGGCGGGGGCTGCAGGCGAACCGCCGCCTCCGTCCTTGGCTCGCGCGGCCGCCAGGATCTCAGCCACCGACATTTTCTTCTTCTCAGCCATCCAATAGCCTCGGCAAAGGTCTATGCCAATGTGACGATCCGAGCGTCTGCAGGCGGCTCAGGATGGCCGGCCCAAAACGCCAATGGAACGCACAAAAAGCTGGTTTCGGCCGCGATTGGCAGAGTTCGTGATTTTTTTCACGAACTTCTCTCTAAAACTGTATCTCTGCCTGCATTGCTGTCAACGTCGATTGCCAGGGTTTCCCGAAACGCCGCGTAAATGTCGGGCCGTTCGTGACGACGCCAGATCGAGGAACCTCGGCCGAAAGACCGAGAGAGGCTTGATCGTGCCTGACTGAAGCCGCCACAATCCGACCGTCGTTTCGCCGATCGAGGCGGAATGCGGCCCCGCGACGCCCCGATGCCAGCCCCCTTGAAAGGACCCCGCCCCGTGCCAGCAACTCACAGCCCGGCCGCCACGAGATCCCGCCGTGTTCTCGTGGTCGGAGGGGGGGGGCGGGAGCATGCGATCGCCTGGAAACTGGCCTGCGACGGCGCCGAAGTGCTCGTCGCGCCGGGCAATGCCGGCACCGCAGCCGTGGCGGAGAACGTGCCCGTCGCCGCGGATGACATCCCGGGACTCGTGGCGCTGGCGCGGTCGAGGCAGATCGACCTGACGGTGGTGGGCCCCGAGGCGCCGCTCGTCGCCGGCATCGTCGATGCGTTCACCGCCGCGGGCCTGCGAATCTTCGGCCCCACCGCCAAGGCCGCCCAGCTCGAGGGGAGCAAACTGTTCTGCAAGCAGATCATGCACCGTGGCGACGTGCCGACGGCCATGTTCCAGGAATTCCGTGGCGTGGTGCAGGCGCGGGAGTACGTCGAGGCGCGGGAAGAGATGCCCCTGGTCGTGAAGGCCGACGGGCTCGCCGCCGGCAAGGGCGTGTTCGTCTGCGACGACCGCGCCGCAGCGCTCGCCGCCCTCGACAGCCTGGGCGCTGACAGACAGTTCGCGACGAAGGGGATTCTCGTCGAGGAGCGACTCGACGGCGTCGAGGTGAGCGTGATGGCGATCACGGACGGCCGCACGATCGTCACCCTGCCGCCCCTGCAGGACCACAAGGCCGCCCACGACGGCGATCTGGGCCCCAACACCGGCGGGATGGGGGCCTACTGCCCCACGCCGTTCGTCGATGCCGCGCTCCTGGAAGAGATCGAGTCCCGGATCCTCGTCCCCACGGTCCACGCCATGCGCCGCTCGCAGGTTCCGTTCCACGGCGTGCTGTTCGCGGGGCTGATGCTCACCGCGCAGGGCCCGCGCGTGCTCGAGTTCAACGCCCGCTTCGGCGACCCGGAGTGCGAGACGCTGCTTGCGCTCCTCGACTCGAGCCTCCTCGAACTCCTCGACGCCACGGTCGATCGGAGGCTCGAGTCGGTCGCCCCGCCGACCTGGAAACCGGGGGCCGCGGTGACCGTCGTGATGGCGTCGGAGGGGTATCCCGGGCCCGTCGAGAAGGGGAGGCCGATCCGCGGCCTCGGGGATGCCGCCGGGCTCGAGGGGATCGAGGTGTTCCACGCGGCGACGCGACACGTCTCCCGACCCGACGGCGAGGCGACCGTCAACGACGGGGGCAGGACGCTCGCCGTGACGGCCGTCGGCGACTCGCTGGCCAACGCGAAGCGGCGCGCGTATGCCGCGGTGCGCCGGATCCGCT
>JBJTSM010000538.1:0-2337 GCA_046076685.1 Planctomycetia bacterium
ACATCGGCCACGACCCGAGGATCGGGGGCGGCCACCTGTTCCAGCCGGGCGCCTCCTGCCGCGGCCAGACGGGCTCCCTGGTGCACACTGTCGTGCGACTCGCGATCGACGATGAGCAGGTCGCCCGCGCCCGCGATCGCCGGCAGGAGACCGACGTTGGCGAGCGTGACACTCGGAAAGATGAACGTGTCGGACACGCCGAGCCAGGCGGCAAGCTTCGCCTCCGCCTCGTCGGTGAGCAGCGGGCTGGAAAAGGCCCGCGACGCACCGTTGTGCGAGCCCCATTCGGGAAGGGCATCCCGAATCGCCTCGTGCACCCGCGGATGACGGTCGAGACCGAGAAAACTGTCCGAGCCGAAACTCCAGAAGTGATGGCCGTCGAAACTCGCGCGACGGTCGTCGGCCATCGTCTCGAGCGCCAGGTCCTTCAGATGCAGGCCATCGTTGGCATCGAGGAACGAGAGCGCCAGCCGCGTGACCTTGTGGTTGGAGAGCCGCTCCGTGAGCGGGTCGAGGCCCTGCACGCCTTCGCCGATCGACGGGCTCTTGGCCCCACCGCGGCGTCCTGCCAGCCGAGCCATGAGCGAACGAACTGAAATCTGTCCCGGAGTGACCATGCGTCGGGCGTCCCTGACCGAATTCCGAGGCCGCCCCGAAATGGTGCGGCGAGCGGCCGCAACAGTAGCAAATCACCGGCGGTTTTGACCACCGTGACACAGCGACCACGACCGCCGCCGGCTCTCGGTCCGACGGCGGTCGCAGTTGGCTTGAGCAGGCTGTGGAACAAGTCTGCCCGAGCAGGATGCGATGGGTGTTGATCCGGGAAACCCTCGGCGTTTCCCGCGATCAACCACGTGGAAAAAGCTCATGGATGACTTTTTCCACGGACAGCGAAAAAGGTGTGAGCGGTCAGGGGCGATGCAGCAGCCGTGGACCGTCGGTGCCGTACGAACCCACGCCACCCTGGGCGCGGCGCCCGTGCCACCAGTTCAGGTTGGTGTGCTTTGGAAGAAGCAGTCCGGTGTAGTCGGTGCCCCAGACGCCCTCGGTGTGCCGCCGGGGATCGCCGCGGCGGTTCTTTTCCGGTGCCCCGCCGCCGATGTAGTAGCCCTCCTCGTGGGGAGATTCCGTCGGCTTGGCAAGCGGTGAGACGCATTGCGGGTTGCCGGCCCTCTGAAACGGATCCCCTTGAAAGTGCTTCCGCTCGGTGGCTGGCCGGCCCATGTACGGCGTGAGGTCACGGGCGGTGGCGCATGGCAGCCGGCCGCCGACGATGACGGCCACCACCGCCACGATCCGCCAGACTGGCATGCCGTGCGTGCTCATCGCCGCCCCAAGGGTCGCGTCTTCGCCAGCCATGGAGCCCGCAGTGGCCTCCTCTCTTCTCTAGTCGCCGCACGACGCGTGGCTTGTGCAGTCTTCCCGCCATTCCGCTACAGGTTGGCAAAAAAGGCAAAGTCCACCCAGACCGCAAAGCCGATGGATTCGTCAAGTTCAGGCTGTAGGGAGACAGTCTGCGCCGGCCCCGCTCACCGTACGATGCCTGTCGGCTTTCAGCACCGTCGTCGCCTTGTCAAACCGCGGTTCACCCGCGTCGCTGAATTCTTCTGCGCCTGCGTCGTCTCCTACGGCCTGCTCGCAGCCCGCGGCCAGGCCGGCACGCCCTTCGACGGAGAAGGATCCCCGGATGGCGGCCTGATTCTCGGCGACGCTCAACGCGGCACTCCGGGACCCGGGGCGGTTGCCGGTGGAGACTGGCCCCAGCCGCTGCCCCCCGTCGATGCCCAGGCCGGCGGCGTGGACGAGGCCGCTGCGGCTGGAGCCACCGGCGTGGAGCTGCTGGTGCTCGACGCCTTCGACATCCCACCTCCACGCGACGCAGAGATGCTGCCTGCCCCGATTCGTGGGCCGCCGATCCTGGGTGATCCGGTAGACAACCCGTACGACATGGCGGGAGAGCGGCCGGTCGCCGATCCCCTCTTCAGCTATCCGATCTACCCGACTCCGGGGTTCGCCGGCGCCACGAGCGTGCTGCCGAGTGAGCACCAGGAGAACAGTCATTTTGTGCCCATGGAGGACCGCTGGCGGATCGGCAGCCCCCCGTGGGATCGCTACGGCCGCGGTCATCCGCGACTCGACGACTATCCCTATGCGCTCGGCAATGGCTTCAATCCCTACACGCAGAATTTCCTCAAGGAAGATTTTCCCGTCATCGGGCAGCACACCTTCCTCGACATCAAGGGCATCAGCCGAACGATCACGAATTTCCGACAGGTGCCAACGCCCGACACCCCGTTCGAATCGACACCGACGCCCGGGCAGGAGGACTTCTTCGGC
>JBJTSM010000539.1:0-2655 GCA_046076685.1 Planctomycetia bacterium
GGCCCGCGAGCCACTCGACGAGCGCCGGTGCGGTGATCCGCGCGGTCCGCTCCACCAGCGCGTCGCGGCCGGCCAGGGCGTTCATCCCGCCGGCGAGATACCCGGCGACGCCGTCGAAGCCGATGCGACCCAGCCGCATCACCGCTTCCTCCTCCCCCCCCTCCTCGGCGATCACGACGATCGGGCGGTCGTGCGCGAGCATCGTCCCCGCCCAGGTCGCATACTTGCCGCTCAAGGCGATGTTGAGCGCTCCCCGCAGGTGTCCCCCTTCGAAGTCGATGCCGTCGCGGACATCGAGCAGCTGGCCGCCGGATCTCCCGAGGGCCAGCACCTCGTCGAGCGACAGGGCTTTGAGCGTCTTTTCCATCGCCGCGCCGAGCGAGGCCCGCTCCTTGCGGTTCAGGATCGCGTCGTGGACGAAGTAGTCGGGCGCCTCGGGCTGGTCGGCCGTGACGATCTTCTTGAACGCCTCGCGGCTCATCGGCTGGAGGGCGTAGTTGAACTGTTTCTGCTCGCCGATCGTCGAGACGGTCTCCTTCGACAGGCTCTTGCCGCACATGCTGCCCGCCCCGTGGGCCGGATAGACGAGCGTGGCGTCGGGCAGCTTCACGAGCTTGTGCGTGAGGCTGTCGTAGAGCATGTCGGCCAGTTCGTCGGCCGTCACGCCGACGCTCGCCAGGAGGTCGGGCCGGACCACGTCGCCGATGAAGAGCGTGTCGCCGGTGAGCACGGCCAGCGGTTCGGTGCCGCTCTTCGCGAGGTCGTAGACGAGGATCGAGATGCCCTCGGGCGTATGGCCGGGCGTCTCCATGATCTCGAGCTTCACGTCGCCGAACTCGATCACCTCGCCGTCCTGCAGCTTCACGCACGGGAATTCGGCGTCCGCCCGGCGGCCGAGGTGGATCGTCGCGCCGGCCTTGTCCCGCAGTTCGATGTGGCCGGCGACGAAGTCGGCATGGAAGTGCGTGAGGAAGACGTGCCTGATCGTGCAGCCGCAGGCCGCGGCGTCGGCGAGGTAGTGGTCGATGTCCCGCTGGGGATCGACCACCGCCGCCGTCTTCGACTTCTCGTCGGTGATCAGGTACGACGCGTGCGAGAGGCACCCGAGGTAGTACTGCCGGATCTGCATGGTGATGTCTCCGCTGCGCGACTCCGTCGAGGGCGTGGGCCGGGGCGGCCGGCTCCTCACCTGCCGGCGACGGTCTGGCAGCCGGACGCCTGGCCTCCGGACGACTGGTTCCACGGCATCCGGGCGATCAGCATCGCCATGCCGCAGGTGTCGGTGAGGCCGGCGAAGACGAGGCCGCAGCCCACGAAGCCGGCCAGGCCCGCGCCGATCGCCCGCCAGTTCACGGGCGCTTCGGGGCCGAAGGCGGCCAGCGCCGCGCCGACGGCGACGAGCGAGCCGGCCGCGATCCGCACCTGCCGTTCGAGCGACATCACCTTGCGTCCCCGCACCACCGGCACGCCGGCCGCCTCGCAGGCGGCCGTGCCCCCTTCGACGCTGACCACGTCCTTGAGCCCGGCGGCGAGCAGTTTCTCGCAGGCCTTCTGGCTGCGGGTGCCCGACTTGCAGACGAAGTAGACGGGCCCGTTGCCGCCGAGGGCCGTGATGGCGGGCACGTCGAGCCGGTCGAGCGGGATGTTGTGCGCGAAGTCGACGTGCACCTCGCCGAACTCGGCCGGCGTGCGGACGTCGACGAGCGTGACCTTCTCGCCCTTGCGGCGCAGAGCGGCGAGCGACGTCGGGGTAATCGTGGCAACCATGAAAGAGTCCTCCGAGGGGAGTGTGAGGGACACACGTGTCGACGCGGCGTGGCTGCCCGCCACGGGCGGATGCATGACCCAGGAAATGGTAGGGAGAGACCGGCCGGCGGGAAACCCCGCTTGTCGGTGCTCAGATCTCGACGTGCGTGACGCCGGCGATCTCGTCGAAATGCCCGATCTTGAGGAGCACGCCCGGCGACTCCGGCAGCTCCGCCACGAAGACGGGGTCGCAGACGGCCACCGTCGACGCGGTGGTCACGGTCTGGGCGGTGACGGTCGCGGTCAGCGACATCACGAACGCGGTGGCGAGCGAGAACGCGACGAACCAGGGGAGCGTGCCCGCCGCCACCTGCACCAGGTGCTCGAATTCGGCGGACGAGAGATCGTGCTCCAGGGCATAGTGCTTGACCACGTCGATCTCCTGCACGGGGCTCATCAGCTGGAGCATCTCGTCGCAGCTGCACTTGCTGTTGAAGGTCTGCCGATGGTTGAGCGCCGCCTCGAGCGCGTACTTCCGGCGCTGGAATTCGAGCCGGTTCCGCTGCACCTCGAGGGCCTTCTTCTGCCGGTCGATGTAGAAGTCGACCATCGCCCGCGGGATCGCGAGCGCCGCGGAGGCCATGCCGTCGACGGTCCGGCGGGCGAGGTCGCCGGCGAACAGCCGGCGGTATTCGGCGAACACGTCGTCCTGCACCCGCCGCATGGCGGCCTCGACGTTGTCGCGCGTCGTGAAGATCAGCTTGTCGCCCATCTCGATGCACAGCGGCTTGAGGTAGGAGACCTTCACGCCCGCCCGCTTGCCGGGCCCGTCGAGGAATTCGTCGAGTCGGGTGCGCACGCACGCCGGCACCTTGTCGGTGATGGAATCGAAGTGGTCCTGATCGGTGA
>JBJTSM010000540.1:0-2020 GCA_046076685.1 Planctomycetia bacterium
GTCAACAGTTGACGTCGCTGCTCATGCTTGGTGCTTATGCCGTCCTCCGCAGCCTCGGAGAGGCGGCGGGGCGGGTGGATTCATCTCTTCGCGGTCACCGGTCGTGGCGGTCACAATGCCGCCCCGCTGATTCCGGGCCGAATAAAACCATGTCCGCATCGGTCGGGCCGAATTCACACTGTCGCAGTCATCGGCTGACATTCCCGGCATGGCCGTGGTGTCTGCGGGGCGTGAGCCCCGCAGAGGATCGTCAGCCGAGCCGAATGAAAGCAAGTCGCGGTCACCGACTCGACGTGGCTCACCCACGGTGTGGGTGCTCCAAAAAGCTACCGCCGCATGAACAGTTCTTGTCTCCTGGTATCTCTCATGGAATGTCTTGTTCAGGCTGGCTGAAGAGCGCGAGCTCGTCGCTTGGCCTTCGCCTTGTTGGCTGCCTTGGTTCTGTCTCGCCGCTCGCCGCACTGATACGGCTTGCCGTCACGAATCATGGCGAAGAGCGTGCGCAAGAGCCGTCGGCCCATGACCACGTTGGCCTTGGCTCGCGGCATCCTGGCGATGAATCGCTGTCTGGTCGCCTCCTGCTTGGCATCACTTTGGCAGAGCGTGACGGCGGCCTGGCAGAGTGCCCACCGCAGGGTGGCCGATCCTGCCTTGGTGATGTTGCCACTTTGGGTGCGACCAGCCGACTCCTTGAGGTCGGCTGTCATGCCGGCCCAGAACTCGAGGGCGTCGGCATTCGGGAAGCGATCGAAGGGGCCGATCTCGGAGGCGATGATCACTCCGATGCCAGGGACCGTTCTCAGGAGCTGTTCAGTCGTCGCAAACTGCGGCGATCTGGAGGCGGTGAGGATCTTCAGTCGCAACGACTCCCGCTGGCGTTCGATCAGCATCATCAGCTCGAGGTAGTGGGAAAAAGCTTCAGCCTGAGCGGGCTGGAGCAGGTTGCCATGAGCCAGGAACCACTTGTGGGCCCGAGCTCCATCGAACTTGGGGCCACGGATGTTGGCCGCATTGAGCATCGACTTCATGCTGTGCTTGACCCGCGACAGCATCTGGCTGAGCCGGCGCCAGTGCCGACCGAGCTTCCGCAGTTGCATAAGTTGCGGGTCGGCGATGTAGCCGAGGGGGCACTCACCGCGGGCCAGTCGAGAGGCGATGTCGAGAGCATCGTTGGGGTCGTTCTTCCGCCGCTTGCCTCTTCGCAGAGCCAGTTCGGTGGCGTCGGCGATGTCCATGCGATCGACGCAGGGCGTATAGCGATCGATGAACCACTCCACGAACGGGCAGGCCTCCACGGCCATCCACTTCGGGCCGGGCAGCTCCTTGATCCACTGCTCGATCCGCTCCACACTCTTGGTACTGATCTTCAGATGGCCGATGAGCTCGCCATCCTGCCGCACCGCTCTGAGCGTGACGGTGCACTTGTGAAGATCGACGCCGATGAAAGTAACAACGCCGGTAACATCCTTCTTCATGGTCGTAAACTCCGTGTCAGGGGTCGCAAACAACTTCACGCTTTGAAGGAGGGTACACCCTCCTTCCGGCCCCTACACGGTTTTACGCTTGTCGAACTTTTGGTCGTAATCGCGATCATCGGAGTGCTGGTTGGGCTGCTCCTGCCGGCGGTGCAACGAGTTCGAGAGGCGTCGCGTCGAACGGCGTGCAGCAACAAACTCAGGCAGATTGGCCTCGGGTTGCTCAACCACCACGACACCTACGACTGTTTTCCGTCGTCGTTCACGTCCACGGCTACGTATCCTTTCGACGGCCCGGGCAGTCGCGGCGCCCCCTGGACGGTCCGCATCCTGCCCTTCATGGAGGCCGCCGACCGGTTCGCCACGTTTTCGATGACGTCCGGCTTCCAGGGAGAATACAGCGAGTCGACCGGCACCAACCGCAATCCCCAGTTCACCGCCAATCCCGACTTTTCCTGCCCGTCGTCGCGGGATCCGCAGGCGCTGACCACGAACTACTTCGGCGTGATGGGGGGCGGTGATTCCACGCTCGCACGCGCGACTGT
>JBJTSM010000541.1:0-3757 GCA_046076685.1 Planctomycetia bacterium
CTCGACGCCGCCCGCATCGCCCGCGAACGCGGACTGTAGCCGTCACGCGACGCGGTCGAGGATCGGCAACGAGGGCAGGCCGTTGGGCTGGAGCCGCGGCACCGGAGAGGGCAGGGGGGCGTGCGTCTCGTCGCCCGGACGTGCCCGGGGCGGGCCCAAGACCATCAGACGGGCCGTGCGGAGCAGGCCCAGTAGCGACCCGAACGTGGCCTCCACCGCGGCCGGCTCGTAGCCGCAGTGCACCATGCAGTCCTGGCATTTCGGATTGCCGCTGGCCCGACCGTAGGCGGACCAGTCGGTCTGATCCATCATCTCACGATAGGTCTTCGTGTAGCCCTCGTCGAGCAGATAGCAGGGCCGCTGCCAGCCGAAGAGGTTGTAGGTGGGCGTGCCCCACGGCCGGCATTCGAGATCCCACGCGCCCTTCAGAAACTCGAGAAACACCGGCGACTGGTTGAATTTCCACCGCCGCGGCGCGTCGGCAAGAATCCGCCGAAAGAGCGACTGGCTGCGCTCCCGCGGCAGAAAGTGCTCCTGGTCCGGCGCCTTGGCATAGGAATAGCCGGGGGAGATCATCATCCCCTCCACTCCCAGCGCCATCACCTGGTCGAAAAACGACCGATACCGCACCGGATCGGCCGAGGCGAAGAGCGTGGAATTGGTGGTCACGCGAAATCCGGCCCTCCGCGCGGCGCGGATCGCCGCCACGGCCATGTCGTACACGCCCTCGCGACAGACCGCGTGATCGTGCTCCTCGCGCGGGCCGTCGAGATGCACGGAAAACGCCAGGTAGGGAGAGGGCGAGAACCGCGGCAGCATCTCCTCGAGCTTCAGCGCGTTGGTGCAGAGGTAGAGATATTTCCTGCGGGCCACGATCCCCGCCACGATCTGCTCGATCTGCGGATGGAGCAGCGGCTCGCCGCCTGGGATCGACACGATCGGCGCGCCGCACTCCTCCACCGCCTGGAAGCACTGCTCGGGCGAGAGATGCGACCGCAGCACCTCCGCGGGATGCTGGATCTTGCCGCATCCGCCACAGGCGAGATTGCAGCGGAAGAGCGGCTCGAGCATGAGCACGAGCGGGTACCGCGTGTTGCCCCGCAGCCGCTGCGTGGCCACGTGCTTGAGCACCGCCATCATCTGCCCGATCGGCACGCTCATGCGACACGCTCCCTCGCGGCCAACCCACCGGACGCCACCTGCGAAAATCTGGCCAGCGCCATGAGTGGGAAATAGATGGGGTAGTAGTGATACCGGAGGTAGAACACCTTCGGGAAACCGGTGCCGGTGAACTCGGGCTCCTCCCAGGAACCGTCCGCCGACTGCCGCGTCGTCAGCCACTGCGCGCCGCGCCGAGCCTCGCGCGAGTCGTGCCGCCCCGCCGCCACCAGCCCGGCGACGGCCCAGGCGGTCTGCGAGGCGGTCGGTGTGCCGCATCCGGCCAGGGAAGGATCGGTGTAGCTCTCCGGAGTCTCGCCCCAGCCGCCACACGGCTGCTGGTGGCGGGCGAGCCAGTCGGCGCCGGCACACACGGCCGCGTCGGACGCCGCCACACCGACCGACCGCAGCCCCTCGATCGCCTGCCACGTGCCGTAGATGTAGTTCACGCCCCACCGCCCAAACCAGCTGCCGTCGGCCTCCTGATTGCGACGCAGGTAGGCGATCCCCCGGTCGATGCTGGCACGACCGGGGCGGAGCCCCAGCTTGCCGAAGGCCTCGAGCACCCGGCCCGCCAGATCGGGCGTGCTGGGATCGATCATGGCGTTGTGATCGGCGAAGGGCACCTTGCAGAGCAACTCGAGGTTGTTGTCGCGGTCGAAGGCGCCCCAGCCGCCATCGGATCCCTGCATCGACTCGAGCCACGGAACGGCCCGCCCGATCGCCGCCTGCACGCGGGCAAACCGCCGGACGGAATCCGGATCGGAATCACGACCCGCTGCGGTGGCCTCGCGCCACGTCGCCAGCGCGATCAACACCATCGCGGTGTCGTCGACGTCGGGATAGAAGCGGTTGGCATACTGGAAGCACCAGCCCGACGGAGCGGCCCGTCCCGCCGCCTGCGTCCAATCCCCTGCGGTGCGGATCTCGCGATCAAGCAGCCAGTCGACCGCAGCCGAAAGCGGATCCGCCACGCCCGGGACGACGCCCGCGACGCGGCCCATGTCGGCTGATCGCAGTCTGCGACCGGCCGCCACACTGTCAGAGAGCGCCCGCAGCGAGATGGCGGTATCCCAGACCGGAGACCGACAGGGTTCGAGCCTCGTGATCCCGTGCTCGGTGGTGCCATCCGGCTCCAATTCCACGAGCCGGTCCAGTTGCCGCCAGCACTCCTGCACCTCGGCCGAATCGTCTTCGCAGCCCATGGCCCGCAGGGCCACGATGCTCCAGACGATGGGCGGAAAGATCGCCCCCAGGCCATCGCTGCCATCGAATCGCTCGAGCATCCAACGGCGGCATGCGGCGACGGCACGGCGGCGGAGCGGGCGGATGCCCAGGCCGTCGCATGTCTTGAGCACCCGGTCTACGCCGCGGAAAAAACGTGCCCAGCCGTCGCTGCCTCCGACTCGGGCGGGCCCGCGTCGGCCCGCCGGCGATGCAAACAATTCGTCGATGCCCTGGCCGGCCGGGATCGTGCGGACCGGCTTGAACGCCCAGATGAGCGACAGGGGCACGATCATCGTCCGCGACCACGCGGACACCCGGTGCAGATTCACCGGAAACCAGTCGGGCAGGAGCACCATCTCGGGAGGCACCGCGGGACAGGCCGCGTAGGACATCTGCCCGAGCAGGGCCAGATAGAACTTGGTGAAACTATTGACGGCCCAGGGACCGCCCGCCTGCTCGATGGCGTGACGGGCGCGCGAGAGTGGCTCCGAATCGGGATCGTATCCCGTGAGTTTGAGCGCGAAATATGCCTTGACGCTGGCGCTGACATCCACGGGCCCGCCCGGATAGATCGCCCAGCCGCCGTCCGGCAGCTGCTCCGCGAGAATGCGTCGGGCGGCGCCTGCCACCTCGGGGCGGCGGAGCTTTTCTGCCCACGCGAGGATGAGGATGTATTCGCTTTCGAGGATCGTGTCTCCTTCGAGCGGCGCCCGCCAGTGGCCGTCCCGAGCCTGCCTCGCCAACAGCCAGCCCGCCGTGGCAGCGATTGCACCATCAACCTGACCATGCCAGGCAAGGGGATCGCCCGATTCGAAGCCATGCCTTTCCTGCGCGGCACGGTCGACAAGCGGGCGTTGCGGCGGGGCCACGGCGACGCCGCGGGCCGCCCCCTGGGTGCCGGCCAACGACGTGGCCGATCCCATCCGGCCGGGACCGCCACCCCTCACGAGGGCGTCCGTATCGACCGCGACACCGCCTGCTTCCGTCCTTGGTCCGGTAAAGCTCATGGAACCAGCACCCTGCTGCACGCTTGAAGCGGCGATCCATCGCCGCATACCCGGCAAGCTCGATGCGGGAGAATAGAGAACGGCGAGAACATCGACAAGCCGGAAACAGCGGGGCAAGTCAAGACGAAGAGCCCGGCGATACGCGCCCGATCCGCATAAAAGCCCCCGGCGCAAGCCGGGGGATCTGCGCTCCAGACGGCGTGACGTCACGCACG
Source organism: Planctomycetia bacterium (assembly GCA_046076685.1). Taxonomy (GTDB): domain Bacteria; phylum Planctomycetota; class Planctomycetia; order Pirellulales; family UBA1268; genus CAMCQY01. The sequence continues at coordinate 3,608 of JBJTSM010000541.1, forward strand.
ATCCAGGCCCCGGGGGAGATGCAGCAGATCGGCGGGGAAAGATGGGCTGGGTTTGCCGGCCGTCATGCGTCCGCAGACACGGCCTGGACGACCGTTGCAGAGGCCTCCGGCAGCAGGAGCGACACCCGCGTGCCCCGGCCCGGTCGTGAG
>JBJTSM010000542.1:0-4107 GCA_046076685.1 Planctomycetia bacterium
GAAAAGTATCCGCTGCCCGTGGGCTCTACCTCCGCGCAGGCGGATGACGGTGGCATCTTCAGCTACACGCCGAACGCTGGACTGTCGCTCGCCCGCTACGGGAAAGACGGCAAGCCGCTCTGGGGCTACAACAGCATCACGCAGTGGAATAACGCGCTGAACCTCGGCGTCACCGGCCCCGGGAAGCTCTGGGGGATGACGCAGTGCATGGGCAAGGGGGGCGACTTCCTCGTCTTCAGACCTACTTCGGCCCGAATCATGTGTTCCGCACCGATGGGCTGTATGTGGGCGCCCTGCTCAAGGACGGCCGGCTGATGCTCAACCGCGGCCAGGACGAAGGGCAGCCGGAGGGCCAGGGTGGCTACTTCGGCAGGCTCGATATCGACGGCCAGCAGCGTTACTTCGCGATCGGCGGCGGCCAGGATGCCCGCGTGTGGGAGGTGGTTGGCCTCGACACGATCAAAGACTTGCCGGGCGGCACGTATGTGCACACGCCGGAACTCGCGGCGAAGGCCGAGCAGGCCCAGCGCGACTACAAGATGGCGATCGCCGCCGCCAACCGGATCGTGATTGCGAAGGATCTCGCCGCGGCGAAGCAGGTGGAGAAGGAACTCGAAAACGGCTCGGGCTTCAGGGCCAAGGCGGCCCGCGATTCGACGAGCCTGCTCGTGGAATACGACGTCACGTCGCCGACGCCGCTGGTCAACTCGGTGCCCGACCCCAAGCTGCTCTTCAAGGGTGGCAACTGTCTCGACATCCAGCTCGAGAACGGCATTGGCGAACCGGTGCGGGTGCTCGCAACGCTGCATCAGGGCAAGCCGCTGGCGGTGGTCTACTTCCCGAAGGTGAAAGACTTCAAGGGAGAGCCGACCGTGTTCAACTCGCCCACGGGCAAGGAGAGCTTCGACGAGATTCGGCTGCTCGACAACGTCGCGCTCACCACCGAAAAGACCGATAAGGGCTTCCGGGCAAAGCTGGCGATCCCGCTCGAGGCCCTGCGGCTCAAGCTCGACCCGGGGCAGAAGCTAAAGATGGACGTGGGCTACATCTTCGGCAACGCCCAGGGCGTGGGGAAGGCGGTCCGCCGCGCGTATCTGTCCAACAACAGCTTCTCGGCCAACGTCGTGGACGACATCCCGAACGAATCCCGCCTCGAACCCAAGGAATGGGGCGAAGCGTCGGTCGAGTAAAAAAAAGGTGCCAGCCACCAAATTTGGAGAAGCTAGGAGATTGCCCGTGCGCAGATTGCCCATATTTGGTGGCTGGCACCTTTTCCTTTTCTTGGCGCTGACGCTGGCGCCGGCCGCGCACGCCGTCGACATCCCGTTCACGCTCGACAAACCGGGCCGCGTGTCGCTGGCGGTCTACTCCGCCGACGGCGCGGTGCAGCTGCGGTCGCTCCTCGTGGGCGAGCGGCTCGAGCCCGGGAAGCATGCGGTCAGCTGGGATGGGCTCGACCGCGACGGCCGTCCCGTCGAGCCGGGCAGCTACCAGTGGAAGCTCGTCACGGGCCCCGGGATCGAGGCGACGTTTTTGAACGCGGTCGGCGTCAATCCCAAGGCGGGCCCGTGGGCGAAGTGGGTCGGCAACCATATCGGGCCCAACACCATCGCCGTGGGGCCGCTTGGCATCTGCATCGGGTCGCCGATCGCCGAAGGTCCGCCGAATATCCACATGTTCGAGCCCGATTTCGCCACGACCCGCTGGCTTGCGCCGCATTACGGATGGAGCGGGATCGGCCATCGCGTGCTGCGGATGACCGACACGGCCGTCGTCTCGCTCGCGCAGGATGCGCAGGTGTCTGTATTCGATGCGAAGACCGGTGCGGGGGTCGTCGGCACTTCCGGCCTCGGGGCGAAGCGGTTCGACGTGCTCTGGGAGGGTGACAAGCGGGCCGGTCATGACGGCGGCCGCGAACTCTCCCTCGACGCCCGCGGCGACCGGTTCGTGATCGGCTACCGCGACCATGATGCCGTGCGCTGGTTCGATCTCGCCTCGGGCAAGAAGATCCGCGAGGTGAAGGTCGCGAAGCCCCGCCGGGTGGCGCTCGAGGCAGATGGCTCGCTCCTCGTGCTGGACGAGCAGGGTGTCGTGCGGGTGGGGCCCGACGACGCGCAGGCCGTTCTCGTCGAGGCGAAGGCGCTCGTGTCGCCCGTGGCCCTCGCCTGGGATGAGCGGACGAACACGTTCCTCGTGGCCAACGGCGTTCCCGACAACCGCATCCTCCGCTTTGCCGCCGCCGGCAAGCAGCTGAAGAGCTATGGCGTAAAAGGCGGCCGCGTGCCGGGGCCGTACTATCCCGACCGCTTCGCGGAAGTCGCCGACCTCGCTGCCGACAGCATCTCCAAGGACAAGGGCCGGTTCTACGTCGTCGAAGGGGGTGAGGCCGGCGGCGGGCTGCGGCGGATCGCCCACGTGGCGGCGGACGGCACGATTCTCGACGAGCGGTTGGGCGGCGCGGAATTCTTCTCCTGCGCCGCGGCGGTGCCCGGCAATCCACGCGAGGTCTTTTACAGTTCCAGTCCCGCCACGATCGGCCGCTACGACTTCGATCCCGCAACCGGGCAAAACAGGCTTACGCACATCCTCGCGGTGCCGAAGAAGAGTTGGGGCGACGGTCTCTTTCCGATTCCCTACGCGTTTCCACACTACCGGCCGGTCGTGCGGAAGGGCCAGGTCTATCTCGTCTCCAATGGCCGCTTCATCCTGCGGCCCAATCCCGAGACCGGCGAACTCATTCCGGTGGCGCTGGCGAGCTTCAAGCCCTTCAACGGCTGGGCGAAAGACGCCATCCCTGAGCCGATCGCGCAGGCGGCGGCCTTCCACAAGCTCGACCTCGCTTCCCCAAAGACCGACGCCTTCACCTGGTCCGACACCAACGGCAATGGCAGCCTCGATCCGGAGGAGTTTCGTTTCGCGGAATCGGGCCCCGGCGCCGGCTACGCGTTTCTCGACGCCGACTGGAACCTGCTCTTCGGCTATTACTGGGCGCCCAATCACATCTACACCGGCAAGAACTGGATCAACTTCGAGTTCAAAAAGTCGCTCTACGCCACGCTGCCAAACGACGCCCCGGCCGCGGCCGTGCCGGCCTGGGACTGGACGCACGTCGTCCGCTCCGAGGAGAAAATCCCTGAGGATCCGCTCGGCGTCTGGAGCCGGCTGAGCCCCCGCGCGATCCACAAGACCGCCGACGGCCGGATCGACGTGTTCTTCGACGCCGGCGGTGGCGGACTGCTCGACGTGCACCCGGACAGCTGGCCGACGGCACAGACAACCCACACCCGCGTCATCTCCGCGGCGGGCGGCAGGGTGGTGGGCGTGGTGGGCAAGCACGCCTCCGAGGGACCGCCCCGCGACACGCAGTTCGGCATGCCGAGCCATCTGCTCGGCACGGTCGACGGCAATCTCATCGTGTGCGACCGGATGTTCTACACAACCGCCTGGACGCCCGACGGCCTCTTCATCGGCGCACTGCTTGACCGGCCGGTGCCCGACGGTTGGCCCGAGGACAACTGCGGATTCGCGGGCGACGACTGGATGTCGGCGGGATCGATCGCGGACCTCGGCAACGGCGAGGCCGTGTGGTTTGCGTTGGGCGGTGGCGATCGGTCGATGGCCTTCCGCGTGCGCGGCTTCCGCGACCTCGTGCGGAAGAGCGGCACGGTCACGGTGCAGGCGACGCCGCAGGCCGCAAGCACCGATGGCGACGGACTCAAGGCCGAGTATTTCGCGTCGGCCGACTTGAGCGGCACGCCGGTCGCGTCGCGGACCGATCCGCGGCTCTGGTTCTCCGACGCGACGACGGGCGGCCGGATCGTGGGCGCCTGGGCCAAAGATGGCCCGTGCAAGGAGATCTCCGCAGGCAAACCGTTCAGCGTCCGCTGGACCGGCTCGCTCACGGCTCCATACAGCGAGCCCTTCTGGTTTCGCCTCTACAACTCGCGGCCCGGCACCGGCCACACGCCGATGCAGCAGGCGTGGACGGAAGGCAAGGGCTTCGTCCGCGTCTGGCTCAATGACGAGTTGATCCTCGACAAGTGGCAGGGCTCGCCGGCGACGAACCCCTGGCAGTCGCCGCCGCTCATGCTCGAGGCCGGCGCGACC
>JBJTSM010000543.1:0-2771 GCA_046076685.1 Planctomycetia bacterium
CTTGACGAGCCGCGGCTCGACGAGCCGGTGGCCCGGTTCGGGCGGCGCCGCCTTCGTCCAGTGGAGCGCGGCGGGGCTGCGGCCGGTCTGGATCGAGAGTCGCGTGGGGGAGCAGACCGGAGCGGGGGCGTAGGCGTTGGAACAGCGCATGCCCTGCGCCGCGAGCCGCTCCAGGTGCGGCGTGCGGAAGCGTTCGCCGCGGGAGCCGACCACGTCGGGGTGCATCGCGACCGACAGGCCGTTCCAGCCCTGATCGTCGGCGAGCATGAAGACGATGTTCGGCCGCGGTCGGCGATCGGCCGCGCGCCGGCCGCAGAAGGCAGACGCACGCCGCCTGGACGATCAGCAGCGGAACCGCGCACGTGGCGAAGAGACTCCGCAGCATTCGTGTCGTCATCATCCGCCGGCTCCGGAACAACGGCTGCTGGGAGACCGAGTGCTTGGTTGCCCGGCTGCCGGTCATGCTTTTCAACGGCCGGTCGGACGCGAAGTTGCGGCCAGTCACGGCTTTCGCCGGGCGGTCTGCTTCCCATGGCGGCCGGCCGCCTGTTTCCGCTACATTTTTCGGTTTCCATCAGGGTTTCTGAAAGACACGTCACGCCATGCACGAACTGCCCAAGCAATACGACCACGCCGCCGCCCAGGCCCGCTGCCGCGCCCTCTGGGACGCCGGCCGCTACTGGCACGCCGAACCGCCCGCCGGCGGGCCCGCCGCCCCCGCCGCGGAACCAAAAATCTTCTCGATCGTGATCCCGCCGCCGAACGTCACCGGCGCCCTGCACCTCGGCCATGCCCTCAACAACAGCCTGCAGGACCTGCTCGTCCGCACGCGGCGGATGCAGGGATTCCGCACGCTCTGGATGCCGGGCACCGACCACGCCGGCATCGCCACACAGGCGGTCGTCGAACGGCGGCTGCTCGAGGAGGAAAAGCTTTCCCGGCACGATCTCGGCCGGGAGAAGCTGGTCGAGCGGATCTGGGCCTGGAAGGAACAGTACGAGAAGCGGATCCTCGGGCAATTGCGCGACCTGGGCGCGAGCTGCGACTGGGATCGGGTGCGGTTCACGCTCGACGACCAGTGCGCGCGGGCAGTCCGCGAGGCGTTCTTCCGGCTCTTCGAGAAGGGGCTCGTCCGCCGCGGCAAACGGCTCGTCAACTGGGACACCTTCCTGCAGACCGCCGTCAGCGACGACGAGGTGTTTCACGAGCAGGTGAAGGGGCACTTTTGGCACATCCGCTACGACGTGATCGATCCGCGGCCGGGCGAGCCCGGGAGCGTGACGGTGGCGACGACGCGTCCCGAGACGCTCTTGGGCGACACGGCCGTGGCCGTGCACCCGGCGCCGGCCGCGGCGCTCGACGCGGCGGAGCAGTCGCTGCGTGAGAAGCGGGCGGCCGCCTCGGCCAAGGAGCATGCCGACATCGACCGGGCGATCGAGGACCTCGAGTCGCGTCGCCGCGAGCTCCTCCCCGTGCTTGAAACCCTGGCGGCGATGGCGCGGGACGGCCGCCAGGTGCGGCTGCCGCTGCTCGGCCGGGCGATCCCGCTCGTGGCCGACGAATGGGCGAAGCCCGAGATGGGGTCGGGCTGCGTGAAGATCACGCCGGCCCACGATCCCAACGACTACGACGTCGGCCTGCGGCAGCGGCTGCCGATGATCAACATCCTCAAGCCCGACGGCACGCTCAACGCCGAGGCGGGCCCCTACGCCGGGCTCGCGATGATGAAGGCCCGTACGAAGGTGGTGGCCGATCTCGACGCGGCCGGCCAGCTCGTGCATGTGGAGGACCGGGTCATCGACCTGGCGCACTCCGACCGGTCCAAGACGCCGATCGAGCCCTTCCTCGCCGACCAGTGGTTCATCCGCATGAACGAGATCGCGCAGCCCGCGCTCGACGCGGTCACGCTAGGAAAAATCCGCATCGTGCCCGACCGCTATGCCAAGAGTTACCTCGACTGGCTCGGCGAGAAACGCGACTGGCCGGTGAGCCGGCAGCTCTGGTGGGGCCACCGCATCCCGATCTGGCACGTGGAGGGCGTCGCCGAGACCGATCTCCGGCAGGCGTTCGGCGGCCGCACGTCGGTGTCGTGGAAGACCGACGGCGGCACCGGCTGGCATGTCTGCTCGTCGGACGAGTCGCTCGGCGTCGAGTCGATCGCCGGCCGGCCGCTGGTCCGCGATCCCGACACGCTCGACACCTGGTTCTCCTCGGCCCTCTGGCCCCACTCCACGCTCGGCTGGCCCGACCAGACGGCCGAACTCGCCTGCTTTTATCCGACCACCACGCTCGTCACCAGCCGCGACATCATCACGCTCTGGGTGGCGCGGATGGTGATCATGGGGCTTTTTGATACCGGAAAAATCCCGTTCCGTGATGTCGCGATCCATCCCAAGATCCTCGATCGCTACGGCGAGACGATGAGCAAGAGCAAGGGGAACGGCGTCGATCCGCTCGACGTGATCGAGGCGCTCGGGGCCGATGCCCTGCGGTTTGGCATGGTGAGCATGGCCACCGAGACGCAGGACGTGCGGATGCCGGTCGAGTTTCAGTGCCCCGCCTGCGGCCACATGATCGAGCAGACCGTGCAGAACCGCACGAAGCCCCGGATCGACTGCCCAAAATGCGCGAAGCCCTTCCGCACGCAGTGGGCACATTCTGCCGACGACCTCGCCCTGCCCCGCGGGCCCGCGGTGAGCGAGCGTTTCGAGGCGGGCCGCAACTTCTCCAATAAGCTCTGGAACGCGACGAGGTTCGTGCTCATGAACCTC
>JBJTSM010000544.1:0-3493 GCA_046076685.1 Planctomycetia bacterium
GTACAGCTGCGGGGCGAGTATCTCTACGCGGCCTGTGGCGCCGACGGGCTGCGTGTCTTCGACGTGGCCTTCATCGACGACAAGGGATTTTCGCAGCGGATCACGACGGCGCCGGTCTCGCCCCTGGGCCAGCAGTTCTACGTGAAAACGCCATACGCCACCGGCGTGGCCGCCCCCGCGACCACCGCGCCCGACCCCACGCGAACGCACGACCCGGCGAATTTCGAGCAGCCGGTGCACGCCATGTACGGCTACCTCTACGTCACCGACCTGGAAGAAGGCCTCGTGATGGTGGGCGCGGCCACGCTGCTCGACGGCAACCCGCTCAACAACTTCCTGAAGAAAGACGTCGTCTTCAATCCCGGCGGGATCCTTGCCGGCGCCCGCAGCATCACCATCGCGGGCACGCGGGCCTGGATCTGCTGCAACGCCGGCGTGGTGGTGGTGTCGATCGAGAAGCCCACGTGCCCGGAGGTGGTGGCCGTGATCCCCGCGCCCGAGGTGGTCGACCCACGGAGCGTGGCCATCCAGTTCCGCTACGCCTTCGTCTGCGACCGCGAGGGGCTGAAAACCTTCGACATCACCGATCCGAAGGCTCCGCTGCTCGTCTCCACCGTGCCGCTCCCGCAGGCCAACGCCGTCTACGTCGCCCGCACCTATGCCTACGTCGCCGGCGGCCCGCAGGGGCTCGTGATCGTCGACGTGACCAATCCGCACGCGCCGTTCGTCGACCAGATCTTCGACGCCGGGGGCTGCATGAACGACGTCCGCGACGTGAAGCTCGGCATCACCTACGTCAGCGAGTTTGCCTACGTGGCCGACGGGGCCCACGGGCTGCGGGTCGTCCAGCTGACCACCCCCGACACGCCGGGCAACGTCGGCTTCAGCCCGCGGCCGCAGCCGCAGCTGGTGGCGACCTATCCGGTGACGAAGGGGGGCGTCGCCCTCTCCGTGTCCGAGGGCGTCGATCGCGACCGTGCGGTCGACGAGACGGGAAACCAGATCTCCGTGTTCGGCCGGATCGGCGCGCGGCCCTTCAACCGCGAGGAACTGGAGCGGATGTACCTCCATGGCGGCAAGGTCTGGAAGGTGAGCGACGACCCGTTCGACGCGGAACTCTACCGCGTCAGCGGTCCGCACCGGCCCGGCGGGCAGGTTCCGCGCACGATCCCGCTCCCGCTCCCCGCACCCGCGGCAACCACCGGCCGCTGAATCGTGGGTGGCGTCCATCCCCGGGCTTGCGCCCGGGGCTTCGATGCGAGCATGCCGCAGCCCGCGAACCAATGTGTGCGGCCGACAGAAAATGCGTCGTCACATCAGGGTCGATTGAGCGCCTGCCGGAAGGCGGCGTGGATGCGGTCGATGTCGGCGTCCGCCGCCGCCGAGAGCGACGTCTGCCAGAACGGCTTCTGAGTGGACGGCGGCTCCGGGTAGGCCGGCGACGGGAAATCGAGCGCGAGCACCGTGCCGAGGTCTGCGATCACCGCCTCACGGGCCGTCGCATTCGCGGCTCCATCCTCACGCAGCGCCGCCTGCAACACCCAGCCGAGCAGCCGCGCCGACTCGAGGTCGCCCACGCGCTCGCCCGCCGCGACGAGCGTTGCCGTCCGGTCCCGGCTCCGCCCTGCTGCGGCGTCCCGCGTCACCGACGCCAGGGCCGCGATCGCCCGTTCGATGTGGGCCACCTGCTCGCGAGAGGCCGCGGTCGCCCGAAGCGCAGCCGCCTCCGCGAACGGCCGTTCGTTGAGCGCCGCCACCCAGGGCGCGACCAATTCGTCCACGTCGGTCGGCAGGCCCGCCTCGGCGAAGGCGACGCCCGCCAGGCCGCGCGGCCACCGCACGAGCGACGGCCTGCCCGGGACGAGCCGCCCGTAGCCGGCCTGCTGGCGGCCGCTCGGAATCTTCAGTTCGTGATGGCAGGCCTGGCAGTCGTAGAGAGCCAGCTCCGGCCACGGCCGCTCTCCGCCGACGTCGCGACACGCCGCGGCGTAGTCTTCGACCAGCATGATCGACGCCCGCAGGGCGACCAGTCCGCCGATAAGCGACCGCTGTGACTCGCTCGCCGCCTCGGTCCGGTACCCGGCCGCCGCGGCCTGCTCCTGGATCGGGAGCGACTTGTCCCAGAGCCGTTTCCAGTGCGGCCCCATTCCCTTGCCGAACGACTCCATCTCGAATGCCGGCAGCGGCGGATGCCCGGCGGCATACATGCCGTGCGTGATCACCTTCCCGGATTCCACGTCGCCGAGATGGCACGACAGGCAATTCTCCGCCTTGCTGACGGGATTGCGGAGGTCGTGCATGCCGAGCGCCTCCTTCTCGGGCGAGGAAAGAAATCGCCACCGCTTCTCCATGTGAGGCTCGAAATATCCCGAGCCGGCCCCGTGACAGGTCTCGCAGCTGATGCCGGCATGCACGACCGCATTTTCCTCCTCGACGGCGGGCTCGCCGGCCGGATGCGCATGGCAGGCGACACACGCGGCGGTGGCCGCCGCCTTGATGCCGAGCACCTCCTCCATGCCGCGGGTCCGCGGATTCTCCGGCGAGAGGGCGAGGTGTGCACGGCTGTGGGCGTCGTGCCGCCACACCGCGGTCGTGGAGGAGTCGATCCACGCGTTCTGCTCGCTGCGGTGGCACCGCACGCAGAGCTCCGTTCCCTTCGCGGTGAACGCCGGCCGCGATCCAACGGCCGGCGGCGCAGGCAACACCTGGACGTCTGCCGCTGACGCGGAACGCCCGGCGGTGCAGCCGATGACGCTTCCGAGCACGACGGCGACCGCGACGAGGCATGCGTGACGGCGCGGCATCATGCACCAGATTCCTGAGGATCGATCGGCGAGGCAGGGAACTCCCGGTCCGCCGTCATGGTACTTCCCGCCTGCGCCGATGAAAGCTTCCCGGATCGACCGGCCCCGGACTGTCGACCCCCGGGGGAAACCGCAGGCTGTCGCGAAGTGCATCGAGAGAATGACGCGGCTCGGAAACCGTCAGCGCCGCCACCGGCTGCCGGCCGCCATACCGCCAGGTTCCGATCGTCGCCGGGCCGCCGGCCCGGCCCGCCTCCAGGGCGAGGGCGGTCTGCGCGGCGGCATCCCAGGTCTGCCATTCGGCGGGATGCGCGGCCAGGATCGAGTCGAGCGTCTCGCGGGAACTGTCCACGACGACCAGCGGCAGGGCGTCGACTTCGCCGACCATCCGCCGGGCCGCTACGCCGAGCCCACGGGCCTCCAGCAGCACCCGGTCGAGCCGTTCCCGGTCGCCCGCCGCCCACTGCGAGTCGAGCAGCCTGCGGATGTCGACGGTGTGACGTTCGAGTTCCGCGGCCGACGAGCCGGCGATCGCGACGGGGCCCTCGATCCCTGCCCGCAACAGCCGCGCACCGGCCACCTGCCACGGCTGCCAGGCGGGCTGCCCAGGCCGCGGCGTGCGGAGCGCCGGTTCGCGCGCGGCGGCATGGGTGTGAGCACCAAGCGAACGATGACACGAATAACAGTCG
>JBJTSM010000545.1:0-2069 GCA_046076685.1 Planctomycetia bacterium
TGTTTCGCGCGAACACAGCCCTCGGATTCACGCCACGCGGGCGATCACGCACTTGAGATATTCCCCCTCCAGGCAACCCGCGCTCACGGGATGATCGGGGGCGGCACCGCGGCATTCGAGCAGCTGGATCGTGCGGCCCGACCGGTGGGCCACGCCGGCGAGCATGACGAGAAAATCCTCCCGCGAGACGGCGCCCGAGCAGCTGTTGGTCACGAGGATCCCGCCCGGCTCGAGCAGGTCGACCGCCAGCCGGTTGATCCGATGGTGGGCCCGCATCGCGTCGTCGAGCGATGCCCGGCTCCGCGCGAACTTCGGCGGGTCGAGGATCACCATGCCGAAGCGGTCCCCGGCCGCCTTGAGCGCGGCGAGCTTCTCGAAGGCGTCGGCGGTCTCCACCGTCACGTTGGCCGCGCCGTTCAGATCGGCGTTGGCCTTGGCCAGCGCCGTCGCCTTCGCGCTCGAATCGACGGCCAGCACGCTCCGCGCCTGGCCGCTCACGGCACAGGCCGTGGCGAAGCCGCCGGAGTAGCAGAACATGTCGAGCACCCGGCGGCCGCGGGCGAACCGGGCCGCGGCCTGGCGGTTGTCCCGCTGGTCGAGATAGAAGCCGGTCTTCTGGCCCTCGGCGAGGTCGACGCCAAACTTCAGCCCATGCTCCGTCACGAAGATCGGTCCCGCAGGCGCGGTGCCCCGCACCATCCGGTCGGGCAGCCTGAGCCCCTCGAGCTTCGCGAGCCCGCGCTCGGCGCCCCGCAGGAGAATCCCCTGCGGCCTGACGAGCTCCTCGAGGGCGTCGCAGATCGTGTCGAGCCGGTGCGCCATCGCGAGCGCGGTGACCTGCACGGAGAGCCAGGCGCCGTAGCGATCGACGATCAGCCCCGAGAGGTCGTCCCCCTCGCTGTTGACCAGGCGGGCGGCGCCGCCGGCGTCGGCCAGGCCGAGCGACTGCCGCAGCCCCACCGCCGACGCGATCCGTGTCCGCCACAGGGCGTCGTCGAGCTTCGTCGCGGCGTCGAAGGCGTAGAGCCGAACGCGCAGCTTGCTCGAGGCGTTCCAGAGCCCGCGGGCCACGAACGTGCCGTCGTGGGTGGCGAGGTCCACCACGTCGCCGTCGGCAGGCGTGCCGTCGACGCGGAGCACGGCCGTATCGAGCACCCAGGGATGCCGACCGAAAAAGGGCCGCGCCCGCTTGGGCTTGAGGACCACCGTCGCCACGGGCAGGCCGGCCGCGTGAGACGACGGGCTCGACGACTCAGGCATGCACGACCTGCTTCGCCGGCCCCGGCACCACGTGTGGCGCCGGCAGGTCGTCGCTGCCCGGATCGGCCTTCACCTTCCGCCGTCCCTCCCGGAGGGCCTTCTTCCGCTCCAGCCGCAGCACGCTCCAGCCAAAGACGGCGCCCAGCGGCCCGGAGAGCAGCGCCGGCAGGAACACGAGGTTGCCGACCAGCGCGATCGTGAGCATCGCCAGCATCATGTGGCCGAATCGCTGCGTCGGCCCGAAGGGGGAGAGCGAGAACACCGACAGTCCGATGCCGATCACGCCCCAACTCTGGTACATCGCCCGGGCACAGCCCTTGTAGGCGAGCATGGTGGCCTGCTTGCGGTCGAGCCCGTCGGCGATGCCCTTGCGGAACCAGAGCATGAAGTGCACGACGTCGTCCACCGTCACGCCGAGCGCCACGCTCGGGGCCATCACCGTGCCGATGTCGATCAGGAGCGAGCCCGCGTCGAACGACTTGAGCAGGGCGTTGCCCCAGCCCATGCCGCCGAACACCATGAGCGCCGGAAACGCCGCCGGCAGCAGGAGCACGAGGCCCGCGGAGGCCGCCCGGCAGAGCACGATCATCACGACGACGATGATCGCGAAATCGTAGATGAAGCCGATTGTCAGGCCGTCGAGCAGCGAATGCTGGGCCTTGTAGACGAGCGGCACGAGGCCCGTGTAGTCGACCGACACGCCCTTCACGCCGTCGGCGTCGAGGTCGGCGAGAATCGGGTCGATCTTGGACTGCAGGTCGCGTTTGAAGAGGGCGTAATCGACCTCCTTGGTCGCGCTGACGCGGGCG
>JBJTSM010000546.1:0-12358 GCA_046076685.1 Planctomycetia bacterium
CATACTGCCTTTCCCACCACCCGGAACCATTCCAGTCATGGAAGCAGGCATCGTCGGACTCCCCAACGTCGGCAAGAGCACCCTCTTCAACGCGCTCACCATGTCGAAGGCCGCGCAGAGCGCGAACTACCCCTTCTGCACAATCGAGCCCAACGAGGGCATGGTGAGCGTGCCCGACGACCGCCTCACGCGGATCACGAAACTCATCCCGCCGCAGAAGGTGATCCCCGCCGCCCTCAAACTCGTCGACATCGCCGGCATCGTGAAGGGGGCCAGCGAAGGCCAGGGGCTCGGCAACAAGTTCCTGTCGCACATCCGCGAGGTCGATGCGATCCTCCAGGTGGTCCGTTGCTTCGAGGATCCCGACGTGATCCACGTCGCCGGCAAGGTCGATCCCGTCTCCGACATGGAGACGATCGAGCTGGAGCTGATGCTCGCCGACATCCAGCACCTCGACACCATGCTGCCGCGGCTGGAACGATCCGCGAAGGGGGCCGACAAGGAGGCCAAGGTGAAGGTCGAGGTCGTCAAGAAATGCCTCGCCCACCTGGCCACCGAGAAGCCGCTCCGCACGCTCGCACTCGACGAGTCGGAGCAGGCGGCGGTAAAGGAATTCGGCCTGCTCACGGCCAAGCCCATCCTCTACGTCGCCAACGTCGACGAGACCGACCTTGCCGGCAAGGGCCCGCTCGTGCAGAAGGTCCGCGAGGCGGCCGCGAAGGCGGGAGCCGAGGTCGTGCCGGTCTGTGCCAAACTCGAGGCGGAGATCGCCGAACTCGACGAGGCCGACCGGGGCGAGATGCTCGCGGGCGCGGGGCTCACGGAGCCGGCGCTCGCGGTGCTGGCCCGCGCCGCCTACAAGACGCTCGGCCTGCAGAGCTACTTCACCGCCGGCGAGAAGGAGGTCCGCGCTTGGACGGTGCACGTGGGCGCCACCGCCCCGCAGGCGGCCGGCGTGATCCACACCGACTTCGAGAAGGGCTTCATCCGGGCGGAGATCTATTCGCTCGAAGACCTCGAAAAGTACAAGACCGAGAAGGACATCCGCGCCGCGGGCAAGCTGCGCGTGGAGGGGAAGGAATACGTGATGCGCGACGGGGACATCTGTCACTTCCTGTTCAATAAGTAGCGCATGCGGGGCCATAAGTGGCCCTCGCCATACGCGAAACACAACATCGTGTCGTTTTCGCGATGCGTGGGACTCGGCGAGCGCACGCTGGAGTGGTCAATCCGCCGTCACGTGCGGACCGACTCCGATCGCGGCTGCTCGCGGAGATGTTCGGGAAGCCACTCCTGCTCCGCCTCGTCCGGATCGACGCTGCTGTGCTGCCCGGTCGGGGCGAAGCCCTCGGCATACTCCTCCACGTGCTCCTCCCGCGCGCTCGTCCCGAAAAACGAGTACATCACCGGCACGAGCACGAGCACGAGCAGCGTCGTCATCGCCAGGCCGAAGGCGAGCGCCGTGGCCATCGGGATCAGGAACTGCGCCTGGAAGCTCTTCTCGAGCAGCAGCGGCAAGAGTCCGCCGATCGTCGTGATGCTCGTGAGCATCACCGGTCGGAACCGGAGGCAGCCGGCCTCCCGCAGCGCCAGCCGCAACGGGTGCCCCTCGCGGACGCGGATGTTGATGAAGTCGATCAGGCAGATCGAGTCGTTCACCACCACCCCCGCCAGCGCGACGAGCCCGAACATGCTGAACAGCGTCAGCGGCATGCCCATCAGCGCGTGGCCGAACACGGCCCCGGCACAGCCGAAGGGGATCGCCCCCAGGATCAGGAAGGGCTGGAAGTACGACTTGAACTCCATCGTGAGCAGCACGAACATCGCGAACAACGCCACGACGAAGCCCACACCGAGGCTGCGCAGCGACTCGTTCGACTGCTCCCGCTGCCCCTCCCAGCGGACCCGCACGAGCGGAAACTCCTTGAGCAGATCGGGCATCAGCCGCTTCTCCATGTCGGTGGTCACGAGGGCGCTCGTGAGGGAGCTCTTCGCCACGTCGATGTCGGCCGTGACCGTGATCGACCGCCGCTGCCCCAGCCTGTTGATCTCCGAATACCCGCGGGCCACCGTCACGTCGGCCAGTTCCCCGAGCGGCCGCTTCACGCCGTCGGGCCCCGTCACCCGGATCTCGCCGAGCGTGGCGAAGCTGCGCCGCTCCTCCCGCGGATAGCGGACCATCAGCTTCACCTCGTGCCGCCCCCGCTGCAGCCGCATCACCTCCTCGCCGTAGTAGCTCGCGCGGATCGTGGCGGCCAGGTCCGCCAGCGACACGCCCATCGCCTCGGCCCGCGGCTTGACCTTGAGCTGATACTCCCACTTGCCGGGCCGCGAGTCGTCGTCGATGTCGATCACCCCGGGATACTGCGCGAGCCACTCCTTGCACCGCTCGACGGCCGCCTCCAGCTGCCGCACGGAATCCGGGCCGGCCTGCGCGAGCAGCTTGAACTCGATCGTCTTGCCGCCGGGGCCGATGTTTTCGGTGCCGTAGATCAGCGATTCGGTGCCGGCGAACTCACCGGCCACGCGCCGCCATTCGCTGATGAACTGTTCGCTCGTGACGTCCCGCAGTTCACCCTCGACCAGTTCGACGGCGACCGCCCCCACGTGGCTGCCGCTCATCCGCGCGTCGGGCCCCACCTCGCCCTGGGCGGACACCTGCCCGACGGCCCGGTGCACGAGCTGCACGATCGGGGCGCCTGCGGGGGAGAGTTTCTGCGACGCCGCGAAGGCGGCCTCCTCGATCTTCCGCGTGGCCTCGTCGGTGACGCTCGCCGGCGTGCCGTCAGGGAAGACGATCTTCGCGAGCAGCCGGTTGGCGTCGATCTTGGGAAAGAGCAGGAAGGGGGTCATGCCGCTGCGGACGATCCCGCCGGCCAGCAGCAGGATGCACATCGCCACCGCCATCACCGAGAGGCGGTTGTCGAGCGCGAAATCGAGAAACGGTGCATACACGCCCCGGACGAACCACTTGAGCCCCCGGTCGCAGCTCCGCTGCAGCCACGACACCGCCGGCAGCAGCAGCCGCAGCGGATAGAGCACGATGCCGAAGATCGTGAAGACGAGGTTCTTCTCGTGCGCGAGGTGGCCCGGAAGCACGAGCAGCGATTCCGCCAGGGACATGAGCAGCGTCGAGATGAACGCGAAGGGCATCACGGCGATGAACTTGCCCATCACCCCCGACACGAAGCAGAGTGGCAGGAACGTGATCACCGTCGTGAGCACGCTGGAAATCACGCTCGGAACCACCTCGACGGTGCCGTCGATCGCGGCGGCTGTCAGGTTCTTGCCCATGCGTCGGTGCCGGTCGATGTTGTCGCTCACCACGATGGCGTCGTCCACCACGATGCCGATCGCCATCAGGAACGCGAACATCGAAAGCATGTTGAGCGTCTGGTCGGTTCCGTACATGATCGCACCGGTGCCGAGCATGGAGAACGGGATCCCCATGGATACCCAGAAGGCGATCTTCAGGTCGAGGAAGAGTGCGAGCACGAGGAACACGACCACGAGCCCCTGCATGCCGTTGGAGATCAGCATGTCGAGCCGGTCCCGCACGTCGATCGACTGGTCGGCCCACAGCGTCAGGTCGTAGCCCGGGGGCAGCTTCGCATCGGCCACGTACCGCTTGACGGCGGCGACCATCGCCAGCAGGTCCTCGCCGGAACTGCGGTCGATCGACACCACCATCCCCGCCCGGCCGTTGATCCTGTTGGTGGCGGCGACGTCGGCGAATTCGTCGCGGACGGTGCCGAGGTCGCCGACGGTGAGCACGAGGCCGTCCGGCAGCGTGACGAGCGGCAGCTTGGCGATCTCCGCCCCGACATACCGCTTGTTCTTGCCGCGGAGCAGGATCTCGCCCCCTTCGCTGCGGATGGTGCCGCCGGGTAGTTCGAGGTTTTCCCGCCGGACGATCTCGGCCACCTTCTGCAGCGAGAGGCCGTACTTTCGCAGGGTCGCCTCGGAGATCTCGATGTCGATCTGGTAGTCCTTGGCACCGAGCAGGTTGGCGGCCGACACGGCCGGCAGTGCCAGGAGGTCGTCACGCACGAGTTCCGCGACGTCGCGGAGCTCTCCCTCGGCCGCGGCGTCGGTGCCGCCATCCTGCGGCGCGAGGATGCCCACCTTGATGGCCGGCGTGCGGAGCGTCACCTGCTCCACCTTCGGATCCTCGGCAAGTTCCGGCATGCTCGGAATGCGTTCCACCTCGGAGCGGATTTCCCCGAGCGTCTTCTGCACGTCCTTGACGTTGTCCTGCAGTTCGAAGACGCAGTAGCCCATC
Organism: Planctomycetia bacterium; assembly: GCA_046076685.1. Lineage (GTDB taxonomy): Bacteria > Planctomycetota > Planctomycetia > Pirellulales > UBA1268 > CAMCQY01. The sequence goes on from JBJTSM010000546.1 coordinate 4,283, forward strand.
CCCTCCTGCGCCACGCTCGTGATCTTCTTGATGCCGGTGACGCTGCGGCAGGCCTCCTCCACCTTCTGGCAGATGCCCTCCTCCACCTCCTCGGGCGTCGCCCCGGGATAGGGCGTCGTCACCAGCACGATTTCGAGATCGAATTCCGGAAAAACCTCCCGCCGCATCGACACGAACGCCAGCCCGCCCACCAGCAGGATCGCGATCACCAGCGTGTTCATCGCCGGCATGTTGCGGACGGTCCAACTGACGATGCTTCTCATCGGGATGCCCTCACAGTGCGTTCGGCTCGGCCGCGGTGTCGGCCGCGGTGTCGGCGGTGCGGGTCGGCGTGGCGGCAGCGGCGTTCGGCTCGACGATCTCCATGCCATCCCGGGGCGCGGAAAGCTGGGTGGTCACCACGCGGTCGCCGGCGACGAGCCCCGAAGAAGCCGAGTCGAACACCACCCTGCCCCGCGTCACCTGCACCGCGCGGGGCTTGAGAATCACGAGCCTGCCTTCCCGCATCACCCAGAGCTCGCCGCTCGGCCGCTGGGCCTCCTCCGGGATCGACACGAGGTCGCCCGGCGTGTCGACCTGCACGCGCACCTGCACGAACATCCCCCGCAGCAACGACTGCGGAGCCCCGGGGGGGAGTTGCGGCATGGCGGCACCGTAGCGATCGAGCGCCGTCACCTCCTCGGGATGGGCGACGAGCACGCGACACGGGAGGGTGCGGGTCTTCTCGTCGAGCCCCCGCCCCTCCTGCCGCGACAGCGTGCCCTTCCATTCGTAGGCCGAGTCTCCGACCGTGAACACGACTGCGGCCGGCATGTCGAGCTCTTCGTGGGCCACCCGGGAAGCCGAGTCGCCCCGCCGGCGGCTGCCCCACACCATGGCCACCTCGTCCATCTGCAGGCTCGTGCGGACCTCGGCGGCCCGCGTGTCCTCGATCGTGACGAGCGCCGTGCCCTTGGCCACGAAGGAATCCTGCTCGACCTTGTCCTCGACGACGATGCCGTCGACCGGCGACACGATCCGCGTCCGCGCCAGGTCGAGTTTCGCCTTGTCGAGCATCGTCGAGGCGAGCGACTGCGCCTCGAGCAGCCGGTTGCGCCGCTTCGACAGCACCCGCTTCTGCCCTTCGGCGGCGGTCAGCGAGTTGGTCGCCGTCAGTTCGTCGCGCAGGGCGCGATCGTGCTCCGATTCCGTGACGATCCGGCCGGCCCTCAGCGTGTCGAGTCGCGCCACTTCGCGGCGGGCCAGCTCCACCTGCCGCCGCGCGAGGTCGATCGTGGCGGCATTCTGGGCCAGCTCCTCGTCCAATTCCTCGATCGCGAGCCCCGCCTGCCTGAACTCGCGATCCAGCCGCTCGACGTCGAGCGCATAGTCGCGGGAGTCGATCTCGAAGAGCAGCGTGCCGGCCTTGACGAACTGCCCCTCGTTGCAGGCCGCAGACTTGGTCTGCACGCGACCGGCGACCTCGGCCGCCAGCGTCACCTCCCGCAGGGGCACCACCACGCCGTCGGCCTCGATCGTGAGCCCGCTCAGTTCGGGCGTGGCCTCCACGGTTTTCACGACCGCCGCCGCCAGGCTGTCACCGGTCTTTCGGGCCGGTGGCGGCTGGCTGCCCATCAGCATGAATGCCGCGATGCCGCACCCCAGGATGACGAGGGGGACGATCCAGCCCAGGATCGAGCGGACGATGTTCATGAACTCGCTTCCTCTCCGACGTTGTGTGCCGACTCATGGTAGATGCCGAGGGATGGCGCGAGCCCGAGCGCCGCCAGCGCGTAGCCGGCCACGTGATCGGCCAGCGGCCCCAGGGCGTGGTGCGACTCGAGCTCCTCGCGGGTGACGAGCATCCCCACCACGTCGCCCGCCGCCCGGTAGAGAAAACACTGCCCGATGATCGAGAGGGCCACCCGCCGCAGCTCGGCCGGAGGCAGACGGCCCTCGACGAGCTCGTCGAGGATCGACACGAGCAGTTCGAACCGCGGCCGCACGTAGTCCTCGACCAGTTCGCGGCAGGCGTCGGTCGGATGCAGCACCTCCCGCATCATGAGCCGCACCTGCCAGGGGGGCTCGCCGAAGCCGAGCATCCGTTCGAGCAGGTTTCCGACGAAGTCGCGGAGCTTCTGCCGCGGGGGCGTGCCCGCCGTCCACCCGGGCAGCGGCACCTGCCCCGCCCGCTGCTCGTGGGCATGCTTGACGCTCTCGATGTAGAGCCGCTGCTTGTCGCCGAAGTAGTAGTTGACGGCCGCCACGTTCACGCCCGCCGCCAAGCAGATGTCGCGGACGGTCGCCCCCTCGTAGCCCCGCTCGGCAAACTCCCGTCCCGCCGCCGACAGGATCCGCTCCCGCGGCTCGGCAGCCCCGGCTTTCCCGAATCGATCGGAGGCATCGGCGACGACCATCAAAAAGCTTGCCTGCTGGGGAAAAACCGAAAACAAAAGCGCGTCCAACACGCGATCAAACACGCGTTTCAATCAAGTGTATGCACACCGACCCCAGGAGGGGAGCCCCAGTTTTTCCCGCCGCGGCAGGATGCTCCCTAGCCCTTGAGCAGGTCGCGGTAGACGCCGAGGAAGTGGGCCCCCACCTCGTCGGTGACGTGCTTCCACGCCTCGTCGATGAGACCGCCGGCCAGGAGGCCGTTGACCGCCTTCGCGGCCACCGTGCCCATCGTGTCGGCCAGGCCGGTAAGCGGATGGTTGCCGAGCAGCCGCTGCGTGTCGACGTGCACGAATGCGTTGGCCGCCAGCGACAGCGTGGGCAGCTTCGGCACCGGATCACGGCCGTTGATGTAGCGGAAGATCCTGCCCTGAAACTCCCGGTTGAAGGCCGCGCAGGCCGCCTGGTTGCCGATCATCGGGGCGCCGAACGTGCAGACCTCGTGCACCGGCACGAATGTTCGCTTCAAGAGCCAGGCGGCGAGGAGCGCGAGTGCCCCGCCGAGACTGTGGCCCGTGACCCAGATGGGCCGGTCGCACTTCTTGTACTCCCCCTCGACGGCGGCACAGAGCGGCTCCCAGATCGTGGCGATCGCGTCGACGAAGCCCTTGTGAAAGCGGGCGCCGATTCCGGCGGCCGAGAGGTCGTGCCCCAGCCTCCCCTCCGGCACCACGAGCAGGTTCATCGCGTCGGTGATGAGGATGTCCTTGAGGCCGTCGAGGCTGGTGGGCGATTCCGTGCCACGAAACGCCACCACGATGTTCGCCTCATCGACCGCCAGCCACGCCTGCGTGTTGCCGACGCTGAACAGCCGCGCCGAGAGCCCGAGCCGCTCCGCATAGGCCCGCGTGCCCGCGGCCTCGCCCAGGTAGGCCAGGTCGCTGGCCTCGCAGAGAAAGCGGGCGCTGTCGGGATTGCCGAGCGGCTCCTCGACGAGTTTCCAATCAGTTGACATACCGGCGTTCTCCGTCGGCGAGCCGTTCGGGCGGGCCTGCGCCATCGCCCTGGCTTCCCGCCGCGTTCTTCCACTGCCGCAGGATGCTCGTCGGGATACGATTGCCCGAAACGTCGATCTGCCGGAGCCGCGGAGGCGGCGCGGCCAGAAACGCCCGCACACCCTCCGCCGTGACCTGCGTCCGGGCGATCCGCAGGGACTCGAGCCGGGGCAGCCCGGCGAGCTTCACGAGCCCGGCATCGGTCACCGCCGAGTCGTTGAGCGTCAGTTCCTTGAGCCTGGGCAGGCCGCCGAGCAGGGCGAGCGTGTCGTCGGTGACATCCTTGTTGCCCATCTCGAGGATCACGACGTCGGTCTTCTCCTCGAGGATCTCGTAGCCCCCGCGATCCCAGCCGGTGAGGTTGAGCGCCCGCTCGCCCCCGATCACCCGTTCGCGTTCCCCGAGGCCCACGATCGCGAGATACGCCCGCTGGTAGGCGAAGGGCACCGCACCGACGACGAGCCCCGCCGCGACCAGCACCAACGGCTGCAGGAGCTGCCGCCTGGCCCGCCGCCGCATCACCACCGCGATGCCGCGGGCCAAAAGCCACAACGCGCCCACGGCCGCCAGCAACAGCCCGAGAAAAATCAGCGCGGCACCGATCAGCTCGTTCATGCCGCGAGCATACGGCATCCCAGCTTTTTCATTCCAGTGTTTTCATTTCTGTGCCAGCACCGCCTCGGCACAGGCCCGGCCGCTGGCGAGCGCCCCGTTGATCGAGGCCGTGGTGCAGTGGTCCCCACAGACGAACAGCCCGGGGGCCACCGCCGCCCCCGCCGGCCGGCCACGGCGGGCGGCCGGCGATTCGTCGGGCAGGGCATGATCGATGCGGACCGTCTTCAGGTGCCGCCAGGCGTGGGCCGACTGCCCGAACCAGCCGGCCGCCTGCCGCCGCACGGCATCGTGCAGGTCGGCGTCGTCGCCGTGCCAGTCCTGACGGATGGACACGTAGACCACCGCCGCGCCCGGCGGGGCGTAGCCGCCCACCACGTCGGAGGGCACCGTGACATTGTCGATCGGCCCGCCCTCCTCGGCGCTCACGACGACCATGGGGCTCGATAGCGGCGACCGCGTCGCGGCAAAGGCCACCATCCGCGTGCTCTTCCAGCCCCGCGTGACGATCGCCCCGCGGTTCTCCTCCGGCAGGAGCTGTGCCGCGGCCGAACCTTCCGTGGCCACCACGATGTTCCTGGCCGCCAGTTCGCGGCCATCGGCCAGCGTCACGAGCCCCGGCTTGACCTGCTTCACCGCCGTGTCGAGCAGGATCGATCCCGCCGGGAGGCCCGCGGCCAACTGTCTGGGGATCGCCTCCATGCCGCCCCGCGGCAGGCAGGCCCGGCCGAGCGCAAACATCGCGAACGTGAACTGAAACACCGGCGCCGCCGTGTCGAGCGAGCGCTCGAGAAACACGCCGCCGAAGAAGGGCTCGAAGAACCGCCGGATGAAAGCCTCGGAGAAGCCACGGGCGATCAGCTCCTCCCGGGTCGATCGCTCGGCCGCGGCACCGGTCCGACTCGGATCGACTCCGCCGCCTCGCACCGCCCGCAGACAATCGCTCCGCAGCCGGGCCGTCCGCAGACCGTCGGCGATCCCCACGCTGCCGGAGAGGATCGACCCGACCGCCGCGATCGGCCGCCGCCAGGGGTCGCTCACGCCGCGGAGCCGCCCGCCCTCGGCCACGAGCGCCCCGGGCTCGAAGCAGCCGAGGCCGAGCGCCTCCAGGTCGAGCTGCCGGCAGCCCTCCGGGTAGGCATCGAGATAGACCTGGAAGCCGCGATCGATGCGGAAGCCGTCGACCGTGTCGGTCGCCACGCGGCCACCCACTCGATCGGCAGCCTCGACCACGAGCACCGGCCGGCCGGCTTGGACGAGCGTTCGCGCACAGGCGAGGCCCGCCAGGCCGGCTCCGACGATGATCGTGTCGGCGGTCACAGCGGCCGCACGACCGACTGGCTCCGCCAGTAGTCGAAGAGCGTCTCGATCGAATTCACGCCGCCGCCCGTGCCGCTCTTGTTCACGCCACCGTAGGGCACGCCCCGCGGGAAGAGGTTGTGGGCGTTGATCCAGCTGTTGCCGGCGATCATCGACTCGGCCACGCGGCCCGCACGACCGAGGTCGCTCGTCCACACGCTGTTGGCCAGGCCGTATTCGGTGTCATTGGCCATGGCCACGGCCTCGTCCTCGCTCGAGAACTTCGCGAGGTAGGCCACCGGTCCAAAGATTTCCTCGCGGGCGGCGACATTGTCGAGCGTGCCCGCCAAAAGCGCCGGCTTCACGTAGAACCCGGCGTGCCCGCTGACCTCGGCCGGCCCGCCGGCCACGATGGCCTCCGCCCCTTCCTTCGTGCCCTTCTCGAGGTAGGAGAGCACCCGCTGCCGCTGCTTGGCGTTGACGACCGGCCCCATCTGGGACTGGCCGGCGAGCTGGTAGCCCACCTTCACCTGCTGCATCCGCGACCGGCACTCGTCGACGAACCTGTCGTAGATCGACCTGTGCACGAGCCAACGGGTGGCGTCGCAGCAGACCTGGCCGGTGTGGAAGGTGATCGCGCCCACGAGCTTCTCGGCGGTGGCGGCGACGTCGACGTCGTCGAACACCACCGCGGCCCCCTTGCCGCCGAGTTCCAGCTTCGTCGGCACGAGGTTGCGGCCGCAGGCCTCGCCCACGAGCCGCCCCACCTCCGGCGATCCCGTGAAGCTCATCCGCTTGATGCCCGGATGGGCCGAGAGGGCGGCGCCCGTCACCGCGCCGGTGCCCGGAATCACGTTGATCACGCCGTCGGGGATGCCGACCTCGCGGGCCAGCCGCGCGAGATAAATGGCGGACATCGGCGTGTCTTCAGCCGGCTTGATCACGACCGTATTGCCGGCGGCGAGCGCCGGGGAAATACCCCAGCCGATGAGCAGGAAGGGGAAGTTCCAGGGGAAGATGAAGCCGCACGGGCCCCACGGGTGGCGGATGGTCCACGCCTCGTGCCCGGCGACGGCGAGCACGTTGCGCCGCTGCACGTGCTGGGCCATGTCGGTGAAGTAGCGGAGGGTGTCGACGAAGTTCTGCACGTCGCCCGCGGCCTGGCCGAGGATCTTGCCGGCGTCGAGCGACTCGATCTGGGCGATGATCGGCTTGTGCTTCTCGACGGCGTCGGCCAGCCGCTGCAGGTGCACGCCGCGTTCGTTCGGCGCCATCGTGGCCCAGCCCGACTTCCTGAAGGCATGGGCGGCGGCATGGATCGACTGGTCGACGTCGGCCGCCGTGAGCACGCAGAACTCGGCGATCGGCGCGCCGGTGCCGGGATCGAGCGTGGCCATCGTCTGGCCGCCCGAGCCCGCCACGTCCTTGCCCCCGACAACGCCCTTGAGCGGCGCGGTGGCGAGGAACTTCCTGACTTCCGGCAACAGATCGGTCGACGGTGCGGCGGCGGTGGCGGTGGCCATGGTGGAAACTCTCCCCGGAGTTGAAGGGTGCAGAAGGATTGGCGGTCGGTGCAGGACTGGCTGCGCGAGGAGGCATTGTGCCGCGTGGACGGCCGCCCGTGCAAGTACGGGCGGCGGCAGCCGGCGTTACGGAATTTCAGGCAGCCTGCAGGAACTGCACGCCGTTGACGTGAAGCAGGGCACAGATCACGAACCGATCCCCCTCGGCGTCATAGATGACGACCTTGCCGCCCCCGAACATGATGCACTCGGGGTGACGGACCTCGTGCGACTCGCCACTGGAAAGATGGATCGCAAAAGGCTGGAACGGCTGGCGTCGGACAAGCTCCCTGATGGCTTCGGCATTCATCGGCACGCCTCCTTCGGGCGGACAATTTTGGACAACTTCCTGTCGATGGTGAACGGAAGTATATGCTACCGATCAGAGACCGGCCGTTCAAGCCCTGCCGGCGACCGCCCCAGCGACCCAGCGGCCGGCGGCCAGGCCGCTCGCCGCGGCCCCCTCGACCTTCGGCCCGCCGAAGGCGTCGCCGCAGCAGACGATCGGCAGCGTTTCCACCGCGGCCACGAACGGCGCGGGGATGATCGTCGTCGGTGTGGCGAACTTCCACCGGTGCAGCGACCGCGCCACGACCGCCGTCGCCGGATCACCGTCGATCCACGGCCGCGCATGATCGACGAGGATCGCGGCGACCTCCTCGGGCGGATCGTCGAAGTGCCGGCGGCTGAACTCACCCGAGGCATGCACGGTCAACGCGGGCACCGCCGAAAGGCCCTTCTGCAGATTGTCGGCGAGCCACGAGACCGGCCCGGCCGCAAACTGGACCCCGCCCGGCGGCGGCACGCGGCTCGGCCGGTCGAGCACGAGCATGAGGGCGAAGCAGGGATCGTAGCGGACGCCGGCCAGCTGCGACCGCACCGCGGCGGCGATGCCGCCGTCCACCGCGAGCAATCCGCCGGCGGCGAAGAGATCGAGCGACTGCGGCACGGGCGAAGTCACGATCGCCGCCGCGGCATGCACCACCGTCATCCCGCCCGCGTCCGCTCCGGAATCGAAAGCGATCCGCACGCGGCCACCATCCACGCCCACCGCGGCCACCTGCGCGGCCGTCCGCAGCACGCACCGTTCATGGGGCAGGAGCGCCGCGAGCCGCTTCGGCAGATCGGTCATGCCACGGCTGCCGCGCCACCGCGGGTGGCCATCCTCGGCCGGC
>JBJTSM010000547.1:0-8687 GCA_046076685.1 Planctomycetia bacterium
TGGCGATGCTCTATCGGCAGCCTATAGCCTCGTCTCCGCCGCCACGTAGGGCGGAACTTGTCGTCCTCGTAGGTAAAATCATCCAGGGCCCCGAAAAAACGGTAGCCCCAGGGAGCCTTGACCAAGTCCATACGAACCTCCGAAAGCAAAAAAGGGAAAACGAGTCGAACCCGCACGGATACGTGTTTTTGCGATGCGGCGGGAAGCCCCGTGCGGCTTCTCGCCCGGCCTCATTCGGGCCGGCATTTTTATTTGGCCTGCAATAAAGAGGGCCTTTTGTTGGCCGCAGGCAATATTCGGTATTTGAGAGGCTGACCCGGTTTTATGCGGTCAGATTAGATCGCCGCGGAAGGTGCACTTCGCGTGCCAATCGACACACGATCTTGTGCCGCTGCCGACGATCACCGACAGTGTGCCGGCTTCGTACTGGCTACGACGCGGCGGCCACCAGACCGTTCGAGTTGTCCTTGGCCATCATCGCGACTGCGTCTCCTGCCAGAAGAGCAGGGGACGAAATTCCTGGCTGCCATCGTGGCAAATGATGGAAAAGAAAAAACGCCAAGTCAGCGGAAAATATTTTCGCCAAATATATTCGCGTAAGCTGGCGGAACGCATTTTGTCGACGGCTGGACGGGGTAACGCCTCAGAGCTACGGCCGGGGAGGGTGGCCGCCGAACTGGTAGTCGTCACCTCGCCGCCACCCTGCAGGTACCGCCCAAGCAGGTGTATCGGGACGGTTGGCAGGACCGGGGCGTCTGGCACTCGTATTCCTGAACCTTTTCGGAGCTGATTTTCCAATACCCGTTTTCTTTCTTGACGGCTACCAGCGAGACCACGTCGTATCGGCTGTCGGAGAGTCTGGCCCGATATCTCACAGCCACTTCGCCCTTCGTCGGACTCTCCTTGATCACGTGTGCGTCCAGCAGGTCCATCTCGACGTCGTGCTGGGTGAAGAGCATGGCGACTTCCTTGCGGAGCTTTTTCTGGGTGCCCATGGCGAAGCACTCCAAGTAGCCGGCCAAGTTCTCGGCGTTGGCCATTTCGGCGGCTTGGCTCACGCAGTTTCGGGGGTCAGCCTGTTCGAGCGTCTCCGGGGCCATGCGGAGCCGGGCGGGGGCGGGGCGGGATTCGGGGTGATCGTCGGGCGTGTCGGAGCCAAGGAGGGGCAGCGAGGGCAGGAGCAGACCGGCAAGAAGCGGGGCCAGCACGGTGGGCGGGAATATAGACAGCCGCATGGATGCCTCCGAGGGTTGGCCGGGGCCGGTTCGAGGAAAAAAGACTCCTACCTCTATATGGCGAGAGCGGGGCACGAAAGACGCAGCGGAGACAGGGCTTATCCAGTCAGGCCTGCGTGGATTCCGTTGATTTGAGCCACATTTCCTCGACCGATTGGCTGGCCTTCATGGCGTCCTCGACGTTGGCATGCGTGTAGCGGTGGGTACTCTGCACGCTTTTCTGCGACAGGAACTTGCCGATTGTCGCCTGGCTGTGACCGGCACCGGAGGCCCATGAACCGGCGTTATGCCGGAGGTCGTGAATCCGCACGTGCTTGAGCCGGGCAGCCACGCGAATCTCGTCCCAGGCATGGTCGGGGTTGATGATCGGCATGCCCGGCTTCCTGCCCGGGAAAACGTAGACGGCATTTTCCTCCGCCTCGGACTTTCTTCGCTTCAGAATTGCCAGCACGGTATCGCTCAGGGGACAGATATTCGGTTCGTTGTTCTTCATGGACTCAGGGGCATCGATGATCAGGCGACTTTCCAAATCGATGTTTTCCCATTTGAGTTCGCGGACGTTGCTGAGCCGCCGCCCCGTCAGTGCAGAGATTGCGAAGAAATCACACCAGAATTCCCCTTTGGCCTTCATGGCGGCGTAAAGCCGTTTCGCCTGGGCCGGCGTGAGCCGCACTTCCCGCTTGGGCAGCACGAATCGGACATATGTCTCGCCGGTCACCGGATCGATCGCCGGATTGGGGTCCGTCCATTTGCCTTCACGACGAGCAAACTCGAAAAGATTTTTGCACACCTGCAGGAACTTGTTGGCCTGAGCAGGGGACGGCTTCGGCTTCTCGGCACCGGCCCTGCCGACGGTGCCGATTTCCTCGAACAGCCTCTGCACGTTCTTGGCCACCCAGTGCAGGTTCTTATCCTTGTGGACTTCAAGATGGGCCTTGAAGTTTTCCTTGTACGCCTGGATCGTGCTGGACCGGAGGGGGCGGCGTTTTCGAGACATCGAAAATCGTGCCGTCGAGATCGCATCGATGTACTCGTCCCAGACCTCGGAGAGGGCAGGGGAGTGGCCGGACTTTCGCCGCTTGGGAACGGCAACCCGGGCTTCTGGGTCGAATCGCAGTTCGTTGCACCGATTGCGGGCGGCCTCGAGGGACACGCTGTTGGGGCCGAGGACATCCCCGATACGCTCGCTGACGACGCGGTTGGTCTTGGGATCGCGGCCCCAGCGGTAGAACACACCGCCACGAGAGCCGACGCGAACGGTGAGATGCGGGCACGCTTCGTCCCGCCAGCGATACCTGCCGCCAACCTCCTGCACACGCTGGCAGGCCTGCCGCAGTCGCTCGGGCGTGAAGCGAAACTTGCTCAGGTCCAGCAGATCCTTGATCTCGTCTTTCGACTTGGCCATGACCACCTCCGTGAAAACTGGCCTCCAGAAAACTGGCCTACAATTGGCCTACATTTACCCAAAAACAGCGATTGATTTCTGGGGACTTTTGTTGATTTGCGACCGGTGCGGCCGATCTCAAAAACAGCAGAAAAGCCCGGGCGAAAACAGCATTTTCGCGGCCGAATTATAGGCATTCCTTGCAAGAGAAGGCAAGGATCGGGAGGGGTCAAGAAGCGGGATTTCCAGTGTCGCCGCTAGCCATTCGCTTACCCTCCAAACCGCGGTTTTTTGAGCTTGGGTACACCTGTGGGCACCGAAGCTGCCGAATCCTGCCCATGCTTCCATGCCGGGAATCGACCGCGATAGCAAAAGTATAGCCGCCAAAACGGCTGGTTGCATCATCCGGCAGCATCCGCCGGGAAACAACGCGGCCGAGGTCCCCAAACGACCCAGGGATCGGGCTGGGGCATCGGGCGTTGCCGGCCGCGGTTGGCAGACGGTATCGCCGTCGGCGACCCGCAGCTCAAACGTCACGGGACACGTGCCGTGTCCGCCTGTCACGTGGGCAAAGGCGACGAGTTGGACGACGTTCATCGTATCGCCGCCGTCTTGGGGGTCGCGACCCCCAGCCCGCTATCGCCTGAACTTGTCGGGCATTCGGATGAGCGGGTTCGTCCGCAACGCCTTGGCCGCCTCGTCGGAGAGCGTGGTCAGGCCGTCGAGGCGCAGGCTACCCGATCGCTTCGCGAATGACCTGGCCGCCTCGTCGGAGAGCGTGGTCAGGCCGTTGAGTTCCAGATGACTCCTTCTGTGCTGCGACAACGCCTTGGCTGCCTCGTCTGAGAGTGTAGTCAGGCCGTTGAGGTGGAGGTTGTGTACTCTCTGTGCCAACACCTTCGCCGCCTCCGGCGAAAGCGTGGTCAGGCCGTCGAGTAACAGCGCGCCCTCGTGCTGCGACAGCACCTTCGCCGCCTCTGGTGAAAGCGTGGTCAGGCCGTTGAGCGACAAGATGTCTTTTTGCCTCGACAAGGCCGTGGCTGCCTCGTCCGAGAGCGTCTCCAGTCCATTGAGCTGGAGGTTGTGTGTTCTCTGTGCCAATACCTTGGCTGCCTCCGGCCCGAGCGTGGTCAGCCTGTCGAGATTGAGCATGTATGCGTTGTGGTCATGCTGCATCCTCGTTGCCAACTCTGCGCTGACGAGCGTGGTCAGGCCGTTGATGTGCAGTTTGCCCTTGTGCTGCGCCAGCGACTTTTCCACCTCGTCTGAGACCGTGGTCAGGCCGCTGAGATACAGTTCGCCCTTGTGCTGCGCAAACGCCGTGGCCGCCTCGTCGGAGAGCGTGGTCAGGCCGTTGAGGTGCAGCTTGCCCTTGTGCTGTGCCAACGCGTTGGCCGCCTCATCGGAGAGCGTGGTCAGGCCGTCGAGGCGCAGGTCGCCCTTGTGCTGTGCCAACGCCTGCGCCTGATCGGCCGTCAGCGTCTTGATTTCGTTCGTGTCCTTCGGCAACTCGTCGGCCACACACGCAACGCCCCACAGAATCTCCACCGCCACAATCACGCACGCCGCATACCGCATTGACCGTCCTCCTTTTTGGGTGCCATCATCTTACCGCCGCTTCTCGTGCGCGATTTCCACGCTCGCGAGGAACTGCGGTCGCGGTCGTTCCCCTGGTCGTGGATCGTCTTGCCCTTCGCCAGCGAGGCGAGGCGATCTCTTGCCCCCCATCCGCACGAGTCCATCCGTGACCGCCAAAGCGTCCGCCTGCGGAAGTCGCCCGGGACCGTGAGATTCCCGGGGCTCGCATCGAGCCCCGCCGGTGCTCCCCTAGGATTGCCACGGAGACAGACCCGTGGCCAATTCCCACCCCCTGATCCTGTGCAAGTCGGTTCACCATGGGAACACCGCCAAGGTCGCCAAGGCCATGGCAGGCGTGCTTGGTGCCGAGATCGCCGCGCCCGAGGCAGTGCCCTACACGAGCCTCCAGGACCGTCCGCTCGTGGGCTTCGGCTCCGGGGTGTACTACGGCCGGATGCACGACGGTCTCCATGAATGGCTTCAAGGACTGCCAGAGTCGCCGGGGGCGATGACGCCCGCGTTCGTATTCTCCACGTCCGGGCTCCCGCGACTGGCCTGGTTCTGGCACCGGCCTCTGCGTCGCCTCTTGGCCCGCAAGGGGTTTCACATCGTGGGCGAGTTCTCCTGTGGCGGCCACGACACGTGGGGCCCGCTTGGGCTTACCGGAGGACTGAACAGAACACACCCCGACGAGCGAGACCTCGAGCGGGCCAGAGCGTTTGCCTATGCGATGGAGCGAAGGATTGGACCGGTTGAGGCAGCTGCGACATGCGTCCACTCCGGCTGACGCACCCGGTGTCTTCGGCGACTTGGCTGGCGGTCATAGCGCTGGCATACGCCGATACTCCCGTTGCCCCAGTTCCTGACGACCGGGCTGCCTCCGTGGGGCGCTGGGCCGTGGCTTCGGTCGAGTGGGACGGCAGGCCCGTGGATCCCGGGTTCCTGTCGCTGTTTCAGGTCCTGTACGCCGCGGACGGCTCGTGGGCGGTGATGTTCCGGAGCATCTCGGTCGCCGAAGGTACAAGCACGAATCACCAGGAACTGTCTCCGAAGACGTTCGAAATGGAGACGCTGGGAAGTCAGGGCATCAAGCCGGCACGGTATTGGGGAATCTACCGGCTCGATGGCGAAACCCGCGTGCTCTGCATCGCCCCTGATGGAAAGCCCAGACCGGACCAATTCGAAGCCCCGAAACGCAGCAACCGGATGCTCGTGACGCTCAAGCGGGTGCCTACGCCTCGTGGCGACACACCTTAAACAGGGCCCCCAGGGCCCCCGACTGTCCAACAAATGCGGTCCACTTCAGTCCGGCACGAGGTGCAGGGCCGCGATCACGACCACGACCGGGCTGAAGCCGATCCCGTTGGGGCCCGCTTCGGCTGACATTTCGAACGACAGCCGCTCATTCGTGCTCCCCCTCGACGCGGGCTTCGCCGTCCGCGTCGATGTCGACGTGCAGCGTCATCGGGTGGCAGCAGACAGGGCAGTCTTCGACGTAGTCCTGATGGGCTCCCGCCGAGATATCCACCGGCACGACGATCTCCTCGCCGCAGGAGTCGCAGGTGTACGTCGCCTCGGGTTGGGAGGCTGCCCTGCGGCGGCGACGTTTCGGCCGTTTCCTGCGGGCCCCGGTGAGCACGCTGCGGCCGAGTGCCGTGGGCGTACGCCCGACGATCTCCAACCCGAGCTCGGCCAGCCAGCCGCCGATCTCGGCGGCGGTGTAGAGCCGGCCCTGCGTCACGGTGCAAAGCAGCACGGAGTATTCCGCGGCCCAGAGCGGCCCCGCCTTGTCGTCGTCGAGCAGCATGTCGTGGATGAGCATGCGGCCGCCCGCGGGCAGCGCGGAAGCGCTCATGGCCAGGAGCCTCCGGCAGTCGTCCTCGTCCCAGTCGTGCAGCACGTTTGAAAACAGATGCACGTCGTGCCCGGCGGGCCACGCCGCGGAAAACATGTCGGCCTCGACGACGGCCACCCGGTGTTCGAGACCCGCCGCATGGATCGTGCGCCGCGCGATCGCATCGACCGGTGCCGCCTCGAGCACCGTCCCTTCGATCGCCGGAAACCGCTCGGCGATCGCAATCGAGTAGACGCCCGAGCCGCCCCCCACGTCGAGCAGCCGTCGCGCGCCAAAGCCATCGAGGGCGGCCGCGAGCGCCGGCGCCAGGACGCGCCCGCGGCAATCCATCGCCGCCGTGAACGCCTCCGCGAAGGCCTCCGTCCGCATCGAGGCATGCCAGTCGGCCTCGCCTTCAGCGCCCGGCCAGTTCGCCGGCCGGCCCGTTTGCAAAACTTTCAGGAAATCCGCCACGCCCGGCTTGTCGGCCATGGCCGCATAGTAGGCGCGGGCGTCGAAGGCCGAACCGTCCACGAGAAACTCTCGGGCCGTGGCGGTCGGCTCGAACCGCCCGGCCGCGTCGCGGGCGAGCAGGCCCTGGGCGGTAAGCAGCGTGCAGAGCACGTCGGCGGGCCGTGGGTGGAGCCCATGGCGGTCACAGACCTCCGCGAGGTCCGCGGGCGCACGAGCCAGCGCCGTGAACAGGTCGAGATGCACGATCGCCACCGCCAGGGCGTCGGCCGCCGCGATGGCGTCACGGGTGCGGTAGATGAGCGAGGGGTCGGTGGTGGGGGGGTTCATGGCCGCCATTATTCCACGGACGGCCTGCGCGACCCAACCCCGTCGGGATTCAGCCGGCCGGGATGGGTCGTGCCGCGGCGGCCAGTGGTCCAGTAGGGCGGTGGTTCAGTGGGTCAGCGCGTAGAACAGCCAGTTGATGCTGAGCTGATAGACCTCTTCGCGTCCCTTCTGCACCGTGGGCGAGGTCTCGCTGTGGGCCGCGTTGCCCAGTGGGTTGAGCGCCGTCGGCGGCGACGACACCTCCCAGTAGCAGCCGTAGTCGTTGGGGCAGACCAGGATCGCCGGCCGGCCGTTGAGCAACGCCGCCTGGAACGGCTGCATGAACTGCTCCTTCAACTCCGGCATCCCTTCGAGCTTGTACACGAGGTCGAACAGCCCCCCGAACTCCTTCGTGTCCTTGAGCATCAGCTTGAGCTCGGCGCCGGGGATGATCCGCTGGACGTTCACCGGCACCGCGTCGACGAACGGGCCGGAGCCCGTACAGTCGTCCAGGAGCAGCGTGCCCCCGCGGGCCAGGAACTTCTTGAGGTTGTCCCGCTCCTCGTCGCTGAACAGAAACGGGTAGTGGCTCGTGAAGTAGATGATCGGATGCTCGAAGATCTCGTCGCCGGTGAGCTCGATCCCCTCGTTGTCGAGGTAGACGGGGAAGCGGCCCTGGGTCCGCTCGCGGATCTGGTAGAAGAAGTAGGGCAGGGCGGTGGGGTCGGTATTCCAGTCGCTCTTCGCCTGCGGCTTGATCCGCCGCACGATCACCTTGCCACGCCGATCCTGCTGCAGATCCTCCTGGCCGCCGGTGCCGGTGCCGTCGAACGTCGTGATCGTCTGATTCGCAGCCTTGTCGAGCCAGTTCTCCTGGGCCGTCGCCGCCTGCGGGACCGCTCCGAGCGTCGGCACGAGCAGTGCCGCCAGCCACGACAATCCCGCGCGGTTGATCATCCGATGGCCGTGCATGTCATTTCTCCGCCGGGGTCCCTGGCTTCGCGCCGGATCTGAGCACCAGTCTACCGTCCACCCAGTTCGCGAGGTCGTGCCGATCGCCGTCGCCGGCTTCGGTGACCGACAGGATCAGCCGATCCGCCGCGCCGAGACCGTCGACCGTGAGCGACTTGGCCGCATCGAAGCCGTTGACGACGCCCGTGTCGGCCCGCAGCTTCCCGTCGACGTAGACACGAAAGACGACGCTGCCCCGACCCTCGGTGCTGCCGTCGATGCCGCAGATCACCTCGAATCGCTCGAACTGGCCGGCGAGCGGATACTCGATGAACGACGTGGCGTGGGTGCCGATCCCGTCGTCGTAGGTCGTCTTGCCGATCGAGAGCGGCGCGCCGGAGGCGTTGGCATGGTTCAGGAATCGACCGCGTGACTGCCGGGCGTTGATCGCGCCCAACCGCACCAACGGCACCTCCCCGCCCACCAGCGGCTCGACCCGGTAGCCGGAGGCGTTGACCGGGGCGTCGGAGCGGATCGACACGACGTTCTCGCCGGCCCGGCATCCCGACAGCACGAACATCGTCTCCCGCACGCCGGCCGCGTTGTCCTGACCGGGCCCGAGGTTCCACCGCTGCTCGGCGCCGCCGTTGATCGACACGTGCAGCACCTGCCCGGTGCCGTCGAAATGCCATCGTCGCCGCAGGAGCGCCGTGCCCGCCTCCGGGGCGACGAACGTGAACTGCTCCTGCCGGATTCCCTGCACGAACGGCTCCCGCACCGTCCGCGAACCCGGCAGCTGGCCGGCATGCTCGGCGAGCGTGAGCTGCCCCTGCGCCTGGTAGCGGCACCGGGTGCGGCTGTCTTCCGCCGCGAGGTGCAGGTCGAGCCACACCGGATGGCTGCCGTCGGCCGCCGGCAGCCGCCG
>JBJTSM010000548.1:0-2191 GCA_046076685.1 Planctomycetia bacterium
GTGTCGATTCGGCCTTGTCACGCGGGCTCCAGTGCCTCGGCTCCAGCCGCTGGTAGGCGGCGAACTCGAAGAACAGCCGGGGATGCCCGGCCGCGATCATGTCGTGATTCACCTCGTGCGTCGCGTCGCCCACGTGACAGCGGACACAGGTCTTCACTCTCGCCAGCGGCGTCGCCAGGTCACGGTAGCCGAGCGCAGCACGCTCCTCGCGCGACATGCTCCGCCACTCGGGCAGCATGTGGACCTGCTGCCAGTGGCTCGCGTCGCCGTGGCAGGCGGCACAGCCGACCCCGTCGGTGAGCACCTCCCGTGGCAGCCGCTCGTGGGACATGTCCTGAACGGAGTGGCAGACGAGGCACTGCTGCGCCCGGTGCGGCGGCCCGATGCCGAGGAGCTTCGCCATGCGCACCGACCGTTCGGCATGCAACACTTCGTAGGCCCGGGCATGCCGGTCGTGTGCCGCCCCGATCGTGGCGGCGAACGACTGCACGGCATGATTGCCCGCCGGCGGGCCGCCGTGGCAGCTCACCGTCGCACACGACGCCGCCCCCAACGCAGCCACCACGGGCCCTGGCACCATGCCCGCATACGACTCGAGCCCCGGGCCGGTATTCTCGCACGCTCCACATGGCCCGGCCGGTCTCGGCTCAGCCGCGGCGGCGAGGCAGCCGTGCGCCACCGCCAGCGCCGCCGCGCACGCGCATGCCCAGCCGCGAATCCCCCACTCTGCCATGCCGCCCGACCTCCTCTCTTCTCTGGTCGGCGGATTCGCGCCGGCCAGTGGAGCCCTGAGGATGAGCCGGCTGCCATCCCGATATTCCGCGGGGTTTCCCATGCCGCAAGACACCTTGCGCTGGTGGTAAGCGCCTCGGACGGCATTCCTGTACTTTGAAGACAGTTGGAACGGTTACTACATTCATAGGGCTTGTGACGTCTGAAGGCCGTCCGAAGGCCGAACCGGCCTGTGGGGCCGTCTCACCGGCAGGGATTCGGAGGCACGAGTGATCATCGGTGGCAGGACGTGGCCGAAAGACCGGCGGTGGATCATCGCCATCAGCGTCGCCACTCTGGCGACCGCGGTCGCCTATGTCGCAGAGTGGTCTGCCGAGGGGCGGCTGCCCGGCGGCAGCAGTCGCACCGGCCTCGTGGCCGGGATCGCGGGCGGCCTGATCATCGTTTTCGAACTGCTGCTCTGGCCGCGAAAACGGGTTCGCTCGTGGCGGCTGGGCTCGGCCCAGTCGTGGCTGCGGGCGCACATCTGGCTGGGACTCTTGGCGCTGCCGCTCGTGCTCATGCACGCCCGGCTGCTGTTCATCGGAGGCCTGCTCAACTGGGCGTTGATGACGCTGTTTCTGCTCGTCATCGCCAGCGGCGTCTGGGGGCTCGTGATGCAGCAGTACCTGCCGCGGGCCCTGCTCGAGGGCGTGCCCGCCGAGACGATCCACGACCAGATCGATCACGTCGCCCGCCAGCAGTGTCGTGAAACAGAAAAGCTCGTCGATGCGTTGTGTGCACGCGACCCGCTCCACGGGCATGCGGATCATGCCGAGGCAGACGCGGCAGATGCCGCCGCAGACGACGAACATGCGGTCGTGACCGGATTCCGCTCGATGACCGGCATCCAGGGCAAGGTGGTGGAGACGCTGGCGATCTACTCGGCGATTCCGGGCTCGCTGCCGATTCGCCGCAGCTTCGTCGCGGAAATCCGCCCCTACCTGCTCGACGGGCGGGCGTCAGGCGCCGCGCTCGCCCAGCCCCAGGCGGCGGCGCGGACGTTCGCGGCCCTGCGAGCGGACAGCCCCGTGGCCGCGGCCGATCTCATCGACCGGCTCGAACAGGCCTGCGAGCGGCGGCGCCAGTACGACCTGCAGAAGCAGCTGCACTGGTGGTTGCACGCCTGGCTGCTGGTGCACGTGCCGTTGTCGGTCGCCTTGGGGGTGCTTCTGGCGATCCATGTTCCCGTCGCGCTGTGGTATTGGTGAGCGATGCCCGACCCCGTCGAATCAACTCCGCAGCGACAGACTTCCCGCGGCCGGGTGTCGCGGATCGACCGCTCCTATTTCCACCGGCCCAACCGGCTCCAGATCACCCGCCGCTGGCTGATCCTCGCCTGCCTCGGTCTCGGCATCGCCTGGGCCGCGTGGGGCGCGTTCGATGCGCCGCTGCACCATGCCCCGGGGCCGGTGGCCGC
>JBJTSM010000549.1:0-5206 GCA_046076685.1 Planctomycetia bacterium
TCGCTAGTAATCGCGGGTCAGCATACCGCGGTGAATGTGTTCCTGAGCCTTGTACACACCGCCCGTCAAGCCACGAAAGTGGGGGGCATCCGAAGTCGCTGAGGTAACCGCAAGGAGCCAGGCGCCTAAGATGAACTCTGCGATTGGGACTAAGTCGTAACAAGGTAGCCGTAGGGGAACCTGCGGCTGGATCACCTCCTTTCTAAAGGAAACCGCCGACACGGCTCTACGGAGCCGTGAAGGCAGCCACGGGGGGATGGAATTTCGGGCCGTGTTCGCACGGTTACTGAGATTCAGGAATCCCGTGGTCCAAAAGTCACGAAGACCGTTGGGTCGCAAGGCCTGCGGATACTTCAAAGCTTATTGTGGAGACGATCGTGCTTCCGCCGTCGAGCAGGCCTGAAAAGGTTTGCCAGTGGCGGAAGATGCCGCCGAAAGAGATGGCTGGTCATCGGAATTCGTTCCGGTGTCTGGCAACAACTGCCACGATCAGTGAATTGAAGAACCCGCTGGGGCTCGGCCGAGCCCCAGCGGGTTTCTTTTTTATGCTCTTTCTCGTCGCCTACTCTGGCGCCCTTTTACCGTTTGTGCGGCACGGTACCATGCTAGGGCCGGAGACGAACCCGGTCGTCCATTTTCAGCCTTCAGGTGATCCGACATGATGCTCCAATCCATCGCGGGCGTGGTTCCTCCGGCTGTTTCAGAGGCGACGGTGATGACCGTCTGGCCGTCGGTCGGAGCGACGTCGATCGGGCAATGGCTGGGCCGTCTGTATCGGATTCGGGACGGTTTTGGGCCCGTATCGATCGGTCGGCTTGCCCTGCTGGCGACCATCCCGGCCGGAATGATGCTGTATCTGTCGATGCGTTTGCCCTGGGCGATCCGGCGTTACCGGCTGACGAACCGCCGGGTCACGGTGGAGCGGGGCATCAGCCCGAAGGTTGAGCAGTACGTGGACCTCGATCGGTTCGATGCGATCGATCTCGTCGTGAAGCCCGGGCAGGAGTGGTATGACTGCGGCGACCTCGTGTTTCGTCGCGGGCCGATCGAGACGCTACGGCTGTCGGGCGTGAGTCGGCCGGAGCCCTTCCGGCAGACCTGTCTGAAGGTGCGGCAGTCGTACGTGAGCGTGAAGGCCGCCCAGCCGGAAACCGTCGGCGCTGCCTGACGTGATCGCTAGACCGCGCGGCGGCTGGCGACCGGGCCGCGGGCGTGGATGGCGGCGGCGATGTCGCGCTTCGCCGCGTCGTCGAGCGTGCACTGCAGGGCCCGCGTGTTGAAGTGCACCTGTTCGGGCGACGTGGCACCGAAGAGCACGCAGGTGATGCCCGGCTGCTCGGCCGTCCAGGCCAGCACCAGGTCGGGCAGCTCGCAGCCGAGCCGGCGGGCGACCGGTCGCAACGCGTCCACGAAGTCGAGGTTCCGCTGGAACTCCTGCCCGTTGAACATCGGGTATTTGTGCCGGCTGTCCGTCGTCGGGAACACGTGGTCGCGGGCCAGGCTTCCGGCCAGGAGCCCCTTCATCAGCGGCCAGTAGACGAACATCGCCACGCCGTGATCGCGGCACCAGGGCAGGATCTCGGCCTCGATCTCCCGCTGGAGCATGTTGTAGTGCATCTGGCAGGCCGAGAGCGGGCAGACGGCGGCGAAGCGTTCCAGCTGCGTCCGCGACGCGTTGGAGACCCCGACGCCGCGGGTTTTGCCGGCGGCGAGCAGCCGCGCCAGTTCTCCGGCGGAGTCTTCGAGCGGAATTGTCGGATCGGGTGCGTGCAGGTAGAGCAGGTCGACGTGGTCGGTGCCCAGGCGAACAAGGCTCTCGTCGACCTCGCCACGGATCCTTTCCGGCCGGCCGTCCACGCACTGCTTTCGGCCCGGTTCCCAGTGGATGCCGCACTTGCTCGCGATCACGGCGGCTTCGCGGCGGCGGCCCGCCAGGGCCCGGGCGATCGCTCGTTCGCTCTCCCCCGACTCTCCGTAGCAGTAGGCGGTGTCGAGGTGAACGATGCCGGCGTCGAGGGCCGCCGCCACGGTCGCCACGGCCGCGGCAGGGGTGATGCCCGACCGGGTCATACCGGCCAGCGGCCAGCAGCCCAGGCCCAGGGGCCCCACCTCGAGGCCGGACTTGCCCACGGCTCTGGAGGCGGTGTGCGACGTGGTATTCGACGTGGTATTCATGGCAGGCGGTTGCAATGTGGCCGGGAACAGAGGGGAGACGCGAGCGGGTGCTCAGCCGCGGCTGGACGTTCCGGGAAACTCACCGGTGGCGAGGAATGACGCCACGAGATCCGCCGCATCACGACGAAAAAGCAGACTCGAGTGGAGGCAGGGAAGCGAGACATGGGCGTGGGGGATGTCGGGCCGCGTGCT
Source organism: Planctomycetia bacterium (assembly GCA_046076685.1). GTDB lineage: Bacteria > Planctomycetota > Planctomycetia > Pirellulales > UBA1268 > CAMCQY01. The sequence goes on from JBJTSM010000549.1 coordinate 2,368, forward strand.
CGAGGGCGCGACCAGGGCGTCCCGCTCGGCTGCGATCACGCCGACGTCGACGGCCGTCGGCATGCCGAGTGAGTTGACCAGGCTGCCGGCCGACGTGGTGAGTTCCGAGACCGGCCTGAGCAGCCCGCCCAACAGGCCGACCGCGGCGTCGGCGACGAACGAACCCCGGTTCGGCGGGGCCAGCATGACGAACCGACCGAGTTTCCGTGGCCGAAAACGCTCCAGCGTCGCGCGGGCGATGATGCCTCCCATGCTGTGGGTGACGAGGTGGATGGTGCCGACGGCCCGGTCGGCGTCGAGCCGGGCAAGTTCCCGGCCGAAGGCCTCCGCGTGTTCGAGGATCGAACGCCGCATGTCCCGGTAGCCCCATGGCTTTGCCAGATAGCCGAGGCGATCGAGCCGATGGCCCAGCGGGGCCATCATCAGCGGGTTGGCGAGAAACCCATGCACGAGCGAGACACATTCCCACGGCCCAGTCTGCGCCGGCAGCGGGGGCGTACGCTTCATCGGGGGCGCCCGACGGGCCGCGCCGCGGGGGCGGGGCAGCAGTCGAGGGGGCACACGTCGTGGCTGGCCGGCAGCCTGCCGATCGCAAGCCGCTCCTGCAGCATGCCGTCGCGTTCCGCGATCAGGTCGCGAACCATGCCGATGAAGGCCGGATCGGTGCCCACGGTTGCGGCCCGAACCATCTCCACGCCCAGCTCGCGGCAGAGTTGAGCGGCCTCCGTATCGAGGTCGTACAACACTTCCATGTGATCGGAAATGAAGCCGATGGGGGCGATCACCAGGCGACGACCGCCGCCGGCATGGAGTTCCCGGATCGCGTCGCAGATGTCGGGCTCCAGCCACGGCTGGGTCGGCGGTCCGCTTCGGCTCTGGTAGACGAGCCTCCAGTCGGCGACTCCGACCTGCTCCGCGACGAGACGGCAGGCTTCCGCCAACTGCGCGGCATAGCGGCAGCCGTCGGCCATCGACGCGGGAATGCTGTGCGCCGTGAACAGAACAGGAACCGGACCCGAGTCGCTTTTCCGCAGCTGCTCCATCGCCCGCGCGACGTTGGCCGCCATCGGCCCGACAAAACCCGGGTGGTTGAAGTACACGCGGATCTTGTCGATGTGCGGTGCCCGCTCGCCCACCGCCGCGCAGGCGGCCGCGATGTTTTCGCGGTATTGTCGGCAGCCGGAGTAGCTGCTGTAGGCGCTCGTGACGAACGCGACCGCCCGCTTCACGCCGGCGTCAGCCATCTCGCGAATCGTGTCGGTGAGCAGCGGGTGCCAGTTGCGATTTCCCCAATACACCGGCAGGTGGGGGCCGCGACGATCCAGTTCCGACCGCAGTGCGGCGAGCAACGCTCGGTTCTGCTCGTTGATCGGGCTTTTGCCCCCGAAGTGATGGTAGTGTTCCGCCACTTCCAGCATCCGCTCCCGGGGGACGTTGCGGCCGCGGAGCACATTTTCCAGGAACGGCAACACGTCGTCGGGGCCGTCCGGGCCGCCGAACGAGACCAACAACACGGCGTCGTAGCAGTCGGCCATGAGATCGGGGCGGAGAACGAAACGGACGTGACGGGGAGGCGAGAGCAACCGGCAGGTACGAGAAGGCTTCGACGTGCGGAGCAAAAAGCGAAAAATGACCCTGACGGGATTCGAACCCGTGTTACCGGCGTGAAAGGCCAGTGTCCTAGGCCCCTAGACGACAGGGCCGCACGTCGATCCAAGCATACCGTGAACCCGCCGTTCGACCAGCCTCCGCTCGAACGATTCGCCGCCGGTCGGTTCAACCCGCAGGGGACTGTTCCCCACCGGTCGCTTCGTCCAGGCGGCCTGCCTTGCCCGAATCGATATCGACGGTCTCGCCGACGGGTTCACCCCGTGCGATCGCCTCGTACACTTCCTGTCGGTGCACGGGCACTTCCTTGGGCGCCTCGACGCCCAGTCGCACCTTGTCGCCACGGATTTCGACCACCACGATCGTGATGTCGTTGTTGATGACGATGCTTTCGTCTTTTTTCCGCGACAAGACCAGCATGAGAACCTTCCTTGGCCTTCGGTCGGAAGAAGCCTGCAAGCCTCTCGCTCGCCGCGCGGGCGAGTCGGGCAATCTGGGCGATCTCCGCTCTCCATGATCCTAGAGGGTTTTGCGGCCTGGTCAAGCAATTCCTGCGGGAAAAAGACGGTTCGGTCGGGTGAAAGTCGGGTGTCGCGGGTTTTTTGTCGGCCGTACCCCTCGCGTGGGCGGCCTGTTCGGCCCCGTTGCTCGCCCCATGGACACCTGGAAACCCCCGGTGGAGAACGCCTTCGCGGCTTCGGCGGCTCGCGATGACCATACGGACCGCGGAAAACAATGCCGCCGCTTGTTGGTGTGACGGTGGTCTCTATACTCTGGCCGGATTGCGATGCCGTCGGGTTGCCGTCGTGTCGACCCAGGGTCGATCCGGGGCCCCGGCCCGTGTCGGTCGTCACGGTTCGGTCGTATCCTCGATTGGAAGTGTCATGCGCGAGTGGATTCGGAACCTGTTCACCGCCGTTCGAACCGTCCTGGACGGCATGCTTGTGACCCTTCGGGTCTTCGGCAGCACCTACGACCAGAATCGCCGCACGTTCACCGAGCACTTCGAGTATCCGGAACTGCCGGCGCCCGTGGCGGCCCGCTACCGGGGATTCCACCGCTACGACCTCACGACCTGCATCGCCTGTGACCAGTGCTCCAAGGCCTGCCCGGTGGATTGCATCTACATCGGCAAGGAACGCGTGAGCGGCGGCAAGGGCTTCCAGGTCAGCGGTTTTGCGATCGATTACTCGAAGTGCATGTTCTGTGCGCTGTGCGTGGAGCCGTGCCC
>JBJTSM010000550.1:0-3861 GCA_046076685.1 Planctomycetia bacterium
GTTCACCGGGTGACGGTCACGGCCCCCGCCGCGCCGATGCGGTGGGCCCGGTTGATCGCATGATCATCCACGGCCGGGCTCCACCAGCGGCCGAAGAGAAACACGTACTGCGAAAACTGGAGATTCAGCCCCACGGCCCCCGCCCCGTAGGAGAGCAGCAGCACGGAGTGTTTTTTCTCGTGCTTGAAGAGGCGGATGGCTTCGTCGCGGGCCGCCGTCGACATGCCGCCGTGGTATTCGAGGGCCCCGAAGCGGGAGAGTTTCCCGCGCAGCCGGCCGATCGTCTCCACCCACTGGCTGAAGACGAGCGCCTTCTTGCCACTGGAGTGGATCTCCTCCAGATCGGCCTCGAGGCAGTCGAGCTTCGCGCTCTCGCCGGTGAAGGTGTCGAAGTTGCAGATCTGCTTGAGCCGGAGCACCAGTTCGAAGACGTTCTGGATGGTCGCCTCCTGCCCGAGGTCGGCCAGCCGCAACACCCCCTCCTCCTCCGCCCGGCGGTAGGTCTCCCGCTGTTCCGGGCTCAGCTCGATCCGCTCGTCGCGGTTGAGCCGGGGGGGCATATCCTTGAGCACCTTGTCCTTCGTGCGGCGCAGCACGTGGTCGGCCGCGGCCGCCCCCATCGCCTTCGGCGACATGCGCTCATTGAGATGGCCGGGGGCGATGAACTCGAAGACCCCGACAAGATCGTCGGCGCTGTTTTCGACCGGCGTGCCCGTGAGCGCCCAGCTGCGACGGCGGGGCACCGCCCGCACCGCCTCGCTCGTCTGGCTGGCGCGGTTCTTGATCCGCTGCGCCTCGTCCAGCACGACCAGATCGAACGACAGGCCGAGTTCGGCCACGAGTTCCCGATCGCGGACGAGCACCTCGTAGTTGGCGATCTTCACCGGCACGTCGGCCAGCGACCACTGCCACCGCCGCCGCTGCTGGTCTCCTTCGACGACGGCGACGAGGATCTCCGGCGCCCAGTCGGCCAGCTCCCTCGTCCAGTTGCTCACGAGCCCCTTGGGGCAGACGACGAGCACGCGGCGGGCCTGCCCCCCCCGCACGAGCAGCCGGATCGAGGAGATCGCCTGCATCGACTTGCCGAGGCCCATCTCGTCGGCCAGCACCGCGCCATGCCGCGGCATGAGAAACGCCATGCCGTCGAACTGAAACGGAAACGGCTGCCGCGGAAACTCGAGACTGCTCGTCTCGAGGATCGTCTCGAGATCGGGCTGCAGCAGATAGAAGAACCGCTCCGACAGTTTCACCACGTCGGCCGGCGGGGTGATCCGCGTCCGCTTGCGTGCCGTTTCCGGTGCGGGTGCGGTGCCATCGGTGGCGGGCACTGCCGCGGCCTCCGCTGGACCGGTGGCCGGCGGCAGGGGCCTCGCCGGCCTCACCGGCACGGCGGGCGGCGACGTCGACGGCTGAAACCGGAAGCTCCGCACGGCGGGCCGCGCGTCGAACAGTTCGACCCGCTGCACCGTGGGCCGCGGCACGTCGATGGGAAACCGCAACGCTGCGGGCCGCGTGATCCGGAATCCGACGGCCGGCAAGACCGCCGCCGCGGGCAGCGCAAGGTCGGGCCGAAGGCAGCGAAAGAAGGTCATGGATCGCTCTTCCACGCGGCGGTCAGTGCCGCTGCGCCTCGTCGATCGCGGCGCGGATCCGATCGAACGGCTCCCGCAGATCGACCGCGGCCGCCAGTTCCTCGAGCCGCTCCCGCAGTTCCGCCTCGCGGCCGGCATCGCTAGAGTGGGGGCTCACGTGGGCTTCGCCCACGATGAAGTGGCTTCCACCGAGCCCGTTGCCACTCCCGACGGCCGGTGCGGCCGCGGAGCCGCCCCTGACCAACGCGACAGGAAGGTGCGTGTGGCTCCGCACGTGCAGCATGGGCTCGAGATCGGTGAGCACCACATCCGGCGTCACCGTGGCCTCGGTCAGGAGCGTGCCGCCGATCTGCTGGCCGTGCAGGTGCGATTGGAGCGTGGAGCCGAAGAGGATCTGCTGTGCCCGCGACACCTTCACCGGCGCCGTGCAATGGAACTCCAGCGGCCTCCCCCACGGATCGACCAGCAGGTAGCCGCCGAAGACGCCGTGCGCCGCCGACTCCACCGCCGTGAGAAACCCGTAGGCCCGCGTTGCCGTGCCACCTCCAGCCTCGGCCGACTTCTGCTCCATGCTGCGTGCGATCCCTCCGCCCTGGCCGGGCCGCCGCGTCCCTGCGGCAGCCCCTACCGCTCCATCCATCGGGCATCCCACGCGGCCACTTGAGCGGTCCCGGAACGGCCTCCCGCCTCGCAGCCCGGTGATCCGCGTCGCGGAATCTGGGAAAACCCTGCGGGCACTCCCCCCGCCGCGTGGAAAAGAACGACATGGCTGCCTAAGATGGAGGGACGGTTGAGCCATCACGCCGCGAGAGCACTCATGAAAGAAGTTCCGCCGGTCTACACCCAGCTCGACATCTCCGCCGCCACGGTCCAGGCGACCGTGCCCTCTCCCGGGCTGGCAGCCGACGCCTCGGAGACCAACCGGCTGCTCCGCGACATGGTCGTCCTGCAGCACCGGTCGTGCGAACTGCTCACCGAACTCGTGAACCAGGTATCCCTCCAGCAGCGGCAACGCAACGCGGAACTCAAGGCGTGGAAAGAGGCCAACCCGAAGCTGGCCAACGCGTGCCGCCACGCCGCCGAGTCGCTCTCCAAGGTGCATACGGAATTTCTCTCCTCGATCGCCACCGAGGCGTTCGACAACGCCGAGAGTTTCTCCGACAGCGATTACGCGCTCGGCGATTTTCTCGATCGCTACGGCCCGCGGCTCACCCACTTCAACGGCGTCCTGCAGCTGCTCTCCCAGCTCGCCGCCCCGGCTCCCCAGCCGGCCGCCGAAAAGCCGGCGGAAGGCTGAGACGCTCCTGCAGGTGTCCGACGGGTTCTTCCGCCGCGTGCTGACCACCTCTTTTTCCCTCCCTTCAGGAATTTCACCATGGCAGCACCGGCAGTCTCCGCGTCTCCCGTCTTCGAGGTCGCCGACGCCGCGGCGGTGGCCAAGGCCCGCGGCGTGCTCGACGCTCACACCGTCGAAATGATGGCCTGGCACTTTCATCCCTCGACGGGCTGTCCCTTCTGGCTCGACTATGCGAAGTCGCTGCCGTTCGATCCGCTGAAAGAGATCCGGTGCTACGACGACCTCAAGAAGTTTCCCCCGTTCGAGGATGAGTGGCTCCGCGGCGGCCCGGTCCGTCGCTGGGTGCCCAAGGGGCTCGCCGACAAGCCGATGTACGTCTTCGAGACCGGCGGCACGACGGGCGTGCCCAAGTCGCGGGTCAATCACCGTGACTTCCGCACCGACTACGAGATGTTCAGCGACACGCTCCCCGAGGAGTATTTTCCGCGCGGGGCCAACTGGCTGATGCTCGGCCCGAGCGGCCCCCGCCGGCTCCGCCTCTCGATCGAGCACCTCGCCCAGCATCGCGGCGGCATCTGCTTCTGCGTCGACCTCGACCCGCGCTGGGTGATCAAGCTCATCCAGAAGGGCTGGATGGAGCATCTCGAGGCCTACAAACAGCACTGCATCGATCAGGCCATCACGATCCTCGAGGCCGGCCACGACATCCGCTGCATGTTCACCACGCCCAAGCTGCTGGAGGCCCTGGCGCTGGCCCTCGAAAAGAAGGGCACGACGCTCCGCCGGGCGGGCATCACGGGAATCTTCTCCGGTGGCACCGAGTTCACACCCCAGTGGACCCGCTTCGCCGTGGAGGAACTGCTCGACGGCGCCTACATGACGCCCACCTACGGCAACACGCTGATGGGCCTGGCCGCCTCGCGGCCCGTCGTGCCGGCCGACGGCTACACGATCGCCTACTACGCCCCCCAG
>JBJTSM010000551.1:0-4414 GCA_046076685.1 Planctomycetia bacterium
ATCCCTGAAGCCGCCCGCCTCCGGCGTCGCCGTCATCAGGCCTGGCCGCAGGTCTCTTCGCGTGGCTCGGCACCTCGCAACCGTTGTTCGGCCGTGCCGGCCACCGCGTCGCGCAATGATCGCGGGCCGGTGGAGCCTGCCGGCACGGCGGGACTGGTGCGGTAAAAGCCGATCTTCTCCAGCGCACGATAGACTTCTTCCAGCGTTTTTTCACCGAAATTGGAGATCGAGAGGAGATCGGCCCTGGTGCAGTTGAGCAGATCGTGCACCGTGAAGATGCCTTTTTCCTCGAGGCAGTTGGTGGTTCGGACGGACAAGCCGATCTCGGCCGTGCTCATTTCGAGCTTCTCGGCCATTTCGTCGGATTGCGTCAGGTTTTTGTAAGGAATCCGGGGCATGGGGTCCCTCCCGTGCGATATGAATGCTGCGATCCGTCGGACACACATGCCCGATCCGGTGGCGACTCGCAATATACTCCAAGAGTCGAAAAAAACGCTACCGGCACCCCTCGGCGGCTCACTGCCCACCTCCGCGCCGGCGCCCCTTCACCCCGCGAAATCCCTTGTCTGCCCACCCCGCAGCCCTTGCCTGCAACACGCTGAACCCTTCGCAGAGGCTCGCCGCCACGCATGTCGAGGGCCCGCTCCTGGTGCTAGCAGGCCCCGGGAGCGGCAAGACCCGCGTCGTGACCCACCGGATCGCCCACCTCATCTCGGCCGGCGTCCCGGCAGACCAGATCGTGGCGCTGTCGTTCACCAACAAGGCCGCCGACGAGATGCGCCGCCGGGTCGCCGAACTCGTCGGCCCGCAGCCGGTGGAGATGGGCACCTTTCACCGTTTCGCCGCCCGCCTGCTCAGGCGCAATGCCCGCCTCGTCGGCCTCACCGCCGACTACTCGATCCTCGATCCCGACGATGCCGGGTCCATGCTCAAGCGGGCCGCCAAAAAACTGGGCATCTCGCGGACCCATACCCCGATCGATCGGGTGGCCGGTGTCATCAGCCGCGCCAAGAACGACCTGGCCACACCGGAATCGTTTGAGCCCAGGTGGGGACGCCCGGTGGACGAGGTCGCCCTCCGGCTGTGGCCCGTCTACCAGCAGATGCTGCTGGAGTCGAACGCCGTCGACTTCGACGACCTGCTCGTGCACGTCGCACGCCTGCTGATGGACAACCCCGACCTGCGTCGGATGCTCGACGCCCGCCACCGCTGGATTCTGGTCGACGAATACCAGGACACCAACGCCGTGCAGTATTGCATCGTGCGCGGGCTGTCGATCGATCATCCGAACCTTGCGGTGACCGGCGACCCGGACCAGGCGATCTACGGCTGGAGGGGGGCGAGCATTCGCAACATCCTCGAATTCGAACGGGATTACCCGGCGGCGACCGTTGTCAAACTCGAACACAACTATCGCAGCACCTCGAACATCCTGGGTACGGCCGACCGGCTCATCGCCCACAACAGCCGGCGAAAGCCGAAGCGGCTCATCACCGACGCCCCCCCGGGGCAACCGGTGAGGATCGTGCTCGATCCGTCGAGCCATGACGAGGCCGACCGCATCGCAGACGAGATCGCCCGCTCGCTGGCCGACGGCTCGCGACGGCCACGCGACTTCGCGATTCTCTTCCGCACGAACGCCCTGTCGCGTTCGCTGGAGGTGGCGCTGCGCAGTCGCGGGATCCCCTATCAGTTGGTGAGGGGGCTCGAATTCTTCAAACGCCGCGAAATCAGGGACGTGGTCGCCTGGCTGCGGTTGCTGAAAAACCCCCGTGACGACGAGGCGCTTCTGCGGGTGGTCAACGTGCCGCCGCGGGGTATCGGGAAGCAGTCTCTCGACCGGCTGATGTCGTGGGCCGGGGATCACCGGGCCGGTCTGCTCGAGGCGGCCAGGGAAGCGCCGCGCATTCCCGGCATCTCGAAGCGATCGGCCACGGCGCTCGTGCAGTTTGCGCGGCTCCATGCCGAACTGGCTGGACAGGCCGGTTCGGGGACGGGCGGCGTGGCGGCGCTGCTGGAGGCGGTGCTCGACAAGACGGGATACCGCCGCATGCTCGCGGAGGAAGGGGACGACGAAGGGGGCGAAGATCGACTTGCCAACGTCGAAGAACTGGTGACGGCAGCGAGGCAATGCGACGAATCGTTCCAGCCCGTCACCCCTGACGACGACGCCCTCGGAGCCTTCCTGGAAACCACGGCCCTGGTGGCCGACACCGACGTCTGGAACCCCCAGGACGACCGCGTCTCGCTGATGACGCTCCATGCCGCCAAGGGCCTGGAATTCCCCGTGGTCTACCTCGTGGCGATGGAGGATGGCATCCTGCCGCACGAGCGCAGCCTCGACCATCCCGACCAGATGGAGGAGGAGCGACGGCTGGTATTCGTGGGAATCACGCGGGGAAGGGAGGAGGTGCATGCCAGCGCCGCCCGCATCCGCGACTACCGGGGCACGCGCCGCATCTGCGCCCCGAGCCTGTTTCTCACCGAGATGACCGGGGCCGAGACGATCGTCACGGGCGCTGAAGCGCCCGCAACCGGGGCGTCATGGGCACGCTGGAGGCCCGACGGCGACGACGAATACGCTCAGATCGGCCCCGATCCCTCCGAAGAAAACCAGGCGGAGGCGGAACAGTCGACGACCCTGCGGCCCGACGGGCTCTCGCTGCAACTCGAAGCCCCCGAGGCGACGGAGGAGGCGTCCATCCGCCAGACTGGCCGCCCGAAGCCCCCGGCGGCCCGTCGCCGCGGGCTCGAGGCGGCAATCGAGCGGGGCAGCGAACTAGCCAGCCGCCTGGCCGGCCTCCAGCCGCCCAAGCGAACCTACGAAGTCGGGCAGCGTGTGCGGCACGCGGAGTACGGCGAAGGCACGATCACCGGCATCAGCGGCACGGGGCCCCGCGCGGTCGGCACGGTGATCTTCGACGGCGCGTCCAACGCCCGCAAGTTCATCCTCGGCCACGGCGCGCTCCAGTAAACGCACAGCCGAATGCGATCTAGACCACGCCATGCTCGCGCCACCAGGCGACCGTGTTGTGCAGGCCCGCGTCGAAATCCTGCTTCGGCTCCCAGCCCAGCAGCCGACGGGCCCGCGAGATGTCGAGGCCGCGGCGGGGCTGACCGTCCGGCTTCGAGGCGTCCCATGCGATGCTTCCTTCGAAGCCACAGGCGGCCGCGATCCTGCCGACCAGATCACGAATCGGAATCTCCACGCCGCCGCCGAGATTGATCGGCACCGGTTCGTCCATGACCTCGGCCGCCCGCACGATCCCTTCGGCGGCGTCGTCGACGTAGAGAAACTCCCGGGTGGCGGCACCGGTTCCCCAGCAGACGATCTCCGGCGCCCTCGCCAGCCTGGCCTCCTCGCACTTGCGAATGAGGGCGGGAATCACGTGGCTCGAACTCGGATCGAAGTTGTCTCCCGGACCGAAGAGGTTCACCGGCACGACCACGGCGCTCTTCAGTCCGTATTCGCGTCGATAGCCGTCGAGCATCACGAACACGGCCTTTTTGGCAACCCCGTACGGAGCGTTCGTCTCCTCCGGATACCCGCTCCAGAGATCGTCTTCGCGAAACGGGATCGGACAGTGCTTGGGATAGGCACAGACCGTGCCCGTATGCACGAACTTCTCGATGCCGCGACGCCTGGCGTGTTCGACGAGATGCAGCCCCATCGCCATGTTGGCGTAAAAAAATCGCCCGGGGTGCTCCATGTTCGCACCGATCCCACCCACCTCCGCAGCGAGGTGAACGACGATGTCCGGACGGGCATAGGCATACAGCTGCTCGACGTGCGACTCGATCGTGAGATCGCAGTCCTTCCGTCTCGGAACGACGATTTGTTCGTCGGGAACACCTCGCTGGCGGAGCACGCGCATGACGGCGCGGCCCAGGAAACCGGCGCCGCCCGTCACAAGCACCCGCTTGCCGGCCAGTTCGGTCATGCCACGCTCTCCACTGCGACTTCTTCTGCTTTCATCGGTTCGGGAGGCCGGCGTCATGCCCCGCGGCGATCAGGACCTTCTCCTTCTTGGCCAACTCGAGATCGGCATCGACCATGGCCGCGACCAGGCCGTCGAATGACATCCGGGGCCTCCAACCCAATCTGGACCGGGCCTTCTCGGCGGAGCCCAGCAGCAGATCGACTTCCGCGGGCCTGAAATACCGTGGATCGATCTCCACGAAATCGCGGTAATCCATCCCCAGCCGGCCAAACGCCTTCTCGCAGAATTCCCGAACCGAGTGCGTCTCGTCGGTGGCCACGACGTAATCGTCGGCCTCACCCTGCTGGAGCATGAGCCACATCGCCTCCACGTAATCGCCTGCAAAGCCCCAGTCCCGCTGTGCGTCGAGGTTCCCGAGATGGAGCTTCTTCTGCAACCCCAGCTTGATGCGCGTGGCCGCCCTGGTGATCTTG
>JBJTSM010000552.1:0-2384 GCA_046076685.1 Planctomycetia bacterium
TCGTCAGGGCCGCCGACGAGGCCGTCAGGCTCGGCATCCCGGCGATCGCGCTGTTTCCGGTGGTGGAAGCGCGGCTCAAGTCGGACGACGCGGCCCACGCGACCGACGCCGAAAACCTCGTCTGTCGCACCGTGCGGGCGCTCCGCCGGCAGCTGGGCGACGCGATCGGCGTGATCTGCGACGTGGCGCTCGATCCCTACACGAGCCACGGCCACGACGGCCTTGTGAGGGACGGCCGGATCCTCAACGACGAGACGGTCGAGGTGCTCTGCCGGCAGGCGGCGGTGCTCGCCCAGGCGGGCTGCGGGGTCGTGGCGCCTTCCGACATGATGGACGGCCGGGTGGGGGCGATCCGGCGGGCGCTCGACGCCGCCGGCCGGCAGGATGTCTGTATCCTGTCCTACGCGGCGAAGTATGCCTCCGCCTTCTACGGCCCCTTTCGCGATGCCCTGGGCAGCGCGGGAGCGCTCGGCACGGCCGACAAGAAGACCTACCAGATGGATCCCGCCAACGGCGACGAGGCGCTGCGGGAGGTGGCCCTCGACCTGGCCGAGGGCGCCGACATGGTGATGGTGAAGCCGGCGGGGGTGTCGCTCGACGTCATCCATCGCGTGAAGCAGGCGTTCGGCGTGCCGACCCTCGCCTACCAGGTGAGCGGCGAATACGCGATGATCCAGGCCGCGGCCGCCAACGGCTGGCTCGACGGCGAGAAGGCCGCCCGCGAAAGCCTGCTGGTCATCAAGCGGGCGGGGGCGGACGCCATCCTCACCTACTTCGCCCCCCGGATCGCGGCCGAGTTGGGCTCTTCCTGAAAGACGCGAAGATCGCCCCAGCCCGGCAGCCGCGCGCCAGACGTGCCCGCGGCGTTCAGAGCAGCCGCGCGCGGCGCAGCAACCACACCAGCACCGACGTGATCAAAGCGGAGACTCCCCAGAAATAGAGATAGCCGTAGCGCCAGTTCATCTCCGGAATGGCGGTGAAGTTCATGCCGTAGACCCCGCACAGGAAGGTGAGGGGCAGGAAGATCGTGCTGACGACCGCCAGGCGGTTCATGGTCTGGTTGGTCCGGTGCGACATCACCGTGAGCGAAAAATGCAGGGCGCTCTCGAGGATCTCCCGGTTCGTGGCAATGTCGGCGAGCAGCCGCTCCAGGCTCTGGATCATCATCTCGAGGAACGTGAGCGTGGCCTCGCTGACGAGCGTCGTCTTGCGTGAGACGAGTTCCTCCAGCACACGGCGACAGGTGAGCGCCCGCGCTCGCAGCGTGAGGAGTCGCCGGGACACGTCGCCGAGGCGGCCGAGCGCCCGTTCATCGACGGTGTCGCACAGCGCCAGCCTTGTCGCCTCGACCTCGTCTTCCAGGCGTCCCTGCACTGACAGGAACTGTTCCACTTGTTCGTTGAAAATTTCGTAGAGGAGAAAACTCGGGGTCGAGGCGTGTTGTTCGAAGTCGTGGATGTAGTCGCGGCGGACGGCGGCCAGCACGGCATTCCGCCCTCGACGGATGGTGAGCATCAAGCCCGTCGCGAGCACCACGTCGAGTCGCTCCACCGCCGCAGCGGCGTCGACATGGCTTCCCCCGGCGAGCACGATGTGCAGGATGCGTTCGCTTCGCGTAAGCCTGGACGCGGACTCACCGCCTGCCGCATCCGCTCGCTCCAAGAGCGACCGCAGATCGAAGTCGCCGAGAAGCTGGGGCGGGAGTGCCTCGATCACGGCTTCGGGGGCGGCGGTGGCGGCATCGACATCGACCCACACGTACCCGCCGCCGTCCATCCGGTACCGCAGGTCGTCGAGCCGGATCACCCCATGCGTGCGGTCACGGAAGTCGAAATACTCGGCACGGACTCCGGCGGCAGCGGAATCCGGCGCGTCAGTCTCGTGCGCGTCGGTCATGTCAGAAGATCGTCCAGTCGCTACTCGCCGATCAGCTTGACCAGCCCCCGCTTGGGGCCGAGAAGGCTCCAGCGTAGCACGGCCCCACCTACTGAGTGCGGGCTAGCCGTTCTCCTCGGGTTCGTGGCTGATGTCGAGGGTGTGGGCGGGCACCATCTTTTCCGCCTGTTTGTCCCACCCCATCATCTGGCTGGTCCGCCACGATTCGTTCGCCATGTTGACGGCGACGACCCCGGCCATCCCCAGTTCCGGCGGACAGGCGAGCGGTTCGCCGTGGCGGAGATGGTTGTGCAGGTTCGTGTGGTGGAGGGCGATGTCCTCGCCGCCGGTCTTCTGGTGCTGCTCGAGCACCTTGCCAGCCTTGTCCTTGGCGACCCATCCGGAACCGGTGAAGGAGAGCGTGCCCCGGTAACCGCGGATCAGGTGATCGACGCCGACCCGGTTGCTCATCGTGCCGAGGACGTAGACGGTCATGCCGCGCGGGTACT
>JBJTSM010000553.1:0-4206 GCA_046076685.1 Planctomycetia bacterium
TGCGAGAAGATTAACACTACCAGTCTTGAGACCGACGTCGATGCAAGAATTGGAATCCGTTCTGTGCACGGGGCCGGGGCCCAGGTGGCGTTCGCGGACGGCAGGGTGCAATGGCTCGACGAGTCGATCGACTACACGCTCTACCGGGCGCTCGGGATTCGCGACTCGGGTGATTACGGCACCTACCGGAAGGTGATGCCATGAGCACGCACACGTCGAGGGCGATGCCCAACAGCCGCACCCGTTTCGGTGGACGACAGGCGGCCGTCATGATCGTGCTGGCGTTGCTCGTGACCACGGCCGCCGGCGGCTGTGGCCGGTCCGACATGGGCCGGGTCTCGGGCGTCGTCACCTACAAGGGCGCACCGGTGGCCGACGCCATCGTGAGCTTCACGCCGAAGAATCGGCCGATGGCGGCCGGCCGCACCGATGCCGCGGGCCGGTTCACACTCAACACCTATTCCAAGGGGGACGGTGCCGTGAAGGGTGTGAACCGTGTCAGGATCGAGCCCTGGAGTCCGGGGCCCGAGGGGTTTCCCGAGCCCGGGCAGATGCCGGCGCCGATCAAGGAGCCAGAACGCCCCGACATCCCGAAGAAGTTCCGCCAGGAAGACACGTCGGGCCTCACGGTGGAGGTGATCGGCGGCAAGCGCAACGAGTTTTCATTCGAACTGGCGGAGTGACAGTCGCATGGAGAAACCCGCGGATGGTGATGGTGGGCGTCATCCCCTCGCCGGGGGCTTTTATGCCGCATACAAGCCCTAAGCGCAAGCGCCGGGATCTTGCTTTTATGCCGAATACAAGCCCTAAGCGCAAGCGCCGGGATCCTGCCGACCCCGCGATCCCCCGGCTCGCGCCGGGGGCTTTTATGGCCCCGTCGAATCGCGTTTGTTATCCTCTTTCTTGAATCGGTTTCTTCCTCTTTGGGAGGTGTCTCATGACCACGCAGGTGTTTCTCGGCCGCGTTCGTTCGCGGCGTGTCGGGTCGCCCCGCACGGGCGGGTTTACCTTGGTCGAGCTGTTGGTGGTGATCGCGATCATCGGCACACTCGTCGGCCTGCTCCTGCCGGCCGTGCAGGCGGCCCGTGAGGCGGCACGGCGGAGCCAGTGCGGCAACAACGTGAAGCAGCTCGGGCTGGCCCTGCTGAATTTCAACGATGCCAACCGGTACCTTCCCTACGCCTCAAAAAGTGACTGGAACGCGGGGCGCGAGACCTGGTTTCATCAGGTTCTTCCGTATCTCGAAGAGCGAGCGCTGAGTGACCGTTTCGCAACCTGGCGAGCCGCCAATCCGGGCACGGAGGCCTTTAAATGGTCCGGGGCTGTGACGCCGGTGTCGGGATTGTCGTGCCCGTCCAATCTCCGGGGGGTAAAAATCGTCGGCTCGATGTGGGCAGGATTTCCTGGCTTTCATGGCACCTACGCCCTGTGCGCGGGGAGCGATGCCGTCACGCAAGTGCACTACTACGAGAACAGTGTCTACAGGACCCTGAATGGCATGTTTTATACCGATTCCAAGACGCAACTGAAGCATGTCACGGATGGTCTTTCGAAAACCGTGATGGGCACTGATCAGGTTACGGTGGGCAACGAATTCGGAGACGACAACCGAGGCTTTTACTGGAACGGTACGACCCTGACGAACGTGGTGATGACGACCGCTCTGCCGCCGAACACCGCCACCAAGGGCGACGCCATGGAAAATTGTATGGTGGCGGTGGGGGCGCCGTGTGAGACGGTGAATTACTTAAGCAACCCGGCGAACTTCAATCGGTATGCCCGAAGTTACCACAACGGCGGCGCCCAGGCCGTGATGGCCGACGGCTCGGTGCGATTCGTGGTGAATGAGGTAGATCCGATCACCTGGCAGCGGGCGGGCAGCAGGGCCGACGGGCAAGCACAGGGAGACTTCTGATGCTCGCGAGCATGCGATACCGGCTTTCGTATGTGGCCATGACCGCGATCGTCGCGTCACTTTGCCTGTCCGTGGGCTGTCGTGCCCAGGTCAAAGAGCGGACATATGAGGTGAAGGGAACCGTTCGCATCGATGGCCAGTTGCTTCGGGACGGAACGATCGGCTTCAAGCCGGTGGAGGGGCAGGCAGGCACACTCTCGCCGCCGATCCCGGTCCGAGAGGGTGCATTTGAACTCGCCCTCCCGGCAGGCAAAAGGATTGGGGTGGTTGGCGATAACGTAAAGCGGAAGTTCTACGACGACCCGGTCTCCCAGGTCACCATAGAAGTGAAGCCCGACTCAGAGAACCACTTTGATCTGGAGATTAGCAGCCGCAGCAATTAGCTCACGACTCGCGATAACATCCCCCGGCAGCAGCCGGTGCCGTTCAAGAAGCCGGAGCGGCCCGACATCCCGAAGAAGTTCCGCCAGGAAGACACGTCGGGCCTCACGGTGGAGGTGATCGGCGGCAGGCGCAACGAGTTTTCATTTGAACTGGCGGAGTGACAGTCGCATGGAGAAACCCGCGGATGGTGATGGTGGGCGTCATCCCCTCGCCGGGGGCTTTTATGCCGAATACAAGCCCTAAGCGCAAGCGCCGGGATCTTGCCGACCCCGGGATCCCCCGGCTCGCGCCGGGGGCTTTTATGCCCCCGTCGAATCGCGTTTGTTATCCTCTTTCTTGAATCGGTTTCTTCCTCTTTGGGAGGTGTCTCATGACCACGCAGGTGTTTCTCGGCCGCGGGCGTTCGCGGCGTGTCGGGTCGCCCCGCACGGGCGGGTTTACCTTGGTCGAGCTGCTCGTGGTGATCGCGATCATCGGCACGCTCGTGGGCCTGCTGCTGCCGGCCGTGCAGGCGGCCCGCGAGGCGTCACGGCAGAGTACCTGCCAAAACAATCTCAAGCAGCTGGGGATCGCGCTGCAAAACTACCACGATGCGCGGCAGTCGTTCCCGGTCGGCGCAAATATAGGCCCACCAGTCTATAACTATCCGCATTACCACTTTACAAGAACATGTTGGTTTCAGGAAATCCTTGCGTATACGGAAGAGGCCTGGCTCAGCGACAACTATCGGAGCTGGGCCGGCACGGGGCCTAGTACGGCTTATTCTTACTCACGATGTAACACCGTCGTTCCCACGTTCTCCTGCCCGTCGAATCGTGATGGCGTAAAGAACAATCCTTCCGGGGGGGGCGATGAAGGCTTTCACGGGACCTATCGCCTGTGCGTAGGAAGCAACAACAACACGGACACGTCCACCAATAACGGGATGTTTCCCGTCGGCCGTGCCGGGATAAAAATGAAGGATGTCACCGACGGCCTCTCCAAGACGGTGATGGGCACCGATCAGGTCACGATCATCGGGGGCAATCGGCAGACCGACCGACGCGGTCGCTACTGGAACTTCTACTATTCGTCCGAATCGCTGATGACGACGAACCTGCCGCCGAACACATCCACGGGCGACAATATCACCGGCTGTCTGGAGGTGCTGCCGACGGCGCCGTGCACGAGCGCCGGCAGCTACGTCGCCTATGCCCGGAGTTTTCACCAGGGCGGCGCCCATGCCGTGATGGGCGATGGCTCGGTGCGGTTCGTCGGCAACAATGTCGATCCCACGACCTGGCAACGAGCCGGCAGCCGCGCCGATGGGCAGGTGAATACGTCCGATTTCTAGCCGCTCGGCCGGGCCGGACTTCCACTCAGCAAGGCGAGGAAACTGTCATGAGCGTTCGGGACGTATGCAGGATCGGAGTGGCCGCGCTGCTCTGCATGACGAGCGGCTGCACTGGCCCTGCCCAGAAGGTCGAGAAGGTTTACAACGTGACGGGGACGGTCCAGATCGACGGCCGGCCGCTCGTCAACGGCATGGTGAGCTTCATGCCCGCGGACGGCCGGGGAGGATCGTCGGCGACGATCGTCACGGACGGCGCCTTTCAATGTGCCGTCGCCGCCGGCGCGAAAGCGGTCAGGATCGAAGACATGCAGAAGGGCAGGTCATACGGCAACGAGGCGTCGCCGCTCACCGCCGACGTGAAGCCCAACGCCGAGAATCGGTTCGAGTTCAACGTCAAAAGCGGCGGCAAGTAGCCGACGCCCCGTCTCCCCCCAAGCCCCCGGCGGAAGCCGGGGGATGCCGCGAACCACGTCCATTCGCGGCCGCATCGCCCATCCTCCCCGTAGCCGCAGAGTGGCACTCTGCGGATTCCGCGTTGCGGCGGTCTCTCGCCGTGAGCCAAAGGGGTGGCCGC
>JBJTSM010000554.1:0-2850 GCA_046076685.1 Planctomycetia bacterium
CGAGACGTTACGGGCGCTCCTCGAACTGATCGGCTACCACGGCTTCCTCCAGAAGGAATACGAGGATGATCTTGCAGAGCAGCAGGCCCGCTGGGACTGCGTGGAGCAGATGGTCAACGCGCTGGCCGACCACGAAAAGTCGCACCGCCCCCGGGGCGGCGGGCCGGCCGATTTTGCCGGTATCGTCCGCGGGTTTCTCGACGAACTCGTGCTCGACGTGACCGAGGCGGAGCGTTTCCGGTCGGACAAGCCGAAGGGCAACGTGCTCCGCCTGATGACGCTCCATGCAGCGAAGGGGCTCGAGTTCGACTGCGTCTGGATGGTGGGCATGGAGGAGGGGCTGCTGCCGCACCACCGTTCGCTCAACGACGGCCTGCAGGCGATCGACGAGGAGCGGCGGCTCTGCTACGTGGGCGTGACCCGCGCGAAGAAGCGGCTGGCCCTCTCCCTCTGCCTCACGCGGATGAAGTGGGGCAAGAGCAAGCCCTGCCGGCCGAGCCGGTTCCTCTACGAGCTCACCGGCCAGGCGGAGAAATTCACGGACGAGCCGGCGGACGGATCGCCGACCGGAACACGTCCGGCAGCATCCGCACCAGCGGCCCCAGGCCCCGCCCGCCGCGGGCGATCGCCGCGTACATCGTCACGAGGCCGCGGGTGAGCTTCGCCCCCCCGGTGTGCCACGGAAACCACGGCGGCGCCGGCCACACCACCAGCGGCGCCCGCAGGATGGTGTTGTGCACGAGGGGCAGCAGCAGCGGATCGTGCACGCGGCCGATGCCGCTGCCGGGCGCGGCGAGCGTGCCCCCCGGAAACCCGCCCCACGGCACGCTGCCGACCGCGTAGCTCATGGCCGACCAGCCGTTGACGGCGACGACGCCATATTCGAGGTGCTCGGCGAGGAGGTCGGCCCGCTGCCGATCCCTGGCGGCGAGCGTCGTCGGGATGGTGATGCTCGCCGCCAGGGATCCCGGCAGGCCGTGCACGAGGCCGCCGGCCCGCGTGCAGAAGGCTTCGATGTCGTCCGCGTCGATCGCCGTCTCCGCGGCGACGGGCACGAACCATTCCCGCGCGACCCAGGCCTGATCGCGGTCGATGTCGAGACCGGTGCGAAACACGCAGGGCAGCGTGCCGTCGGCCGGGGCCGGCCGGCCGACGATTCCCTCCCAGGCGGTCGTGGCTCCGGGATACCAGGCCGGCCGGGCGGGCAGGCCGGCGAGACGGCGCTCGACGAGCGCGACGAACGCCTCGCGCTGCGGCCATGAGCGGCAGGTGACGACCAGCTTGGTGGCGATGCAGTTGAACGACGTGTTGTTGGCGATCGACGCCGCCACGACGTCGGCCTGGAAGGCGAGCTGCGCGGGCGAGTAGCGGCCGGGCACGATGATCCATGGCGTGACGTTGCCCAGTTCGCAGGTGATCGGCTTGGCGAGCTGCGGCACCGCGCCGGCCGCATGCGGATCGACGCCGGCCCAGACGATGCTCTCGAAAGCCCCCTGCCCGCCCGTGAGGTGCACGTGTGTGACGGCGGCGGCGGCGACGGCGGCCCGCGCGAGCTCCGGGCCGCCGCTGACGATCGCCAGCAGCCCCGCCTCGACGAGCGGATGCAGCGCGGCTGTGAGCACCGGCCCGAGCGGCGCCTGGAGCGGATGGAGCTTGAGCAGGACGGCCCGGCCGTGCTCGAAGATCTGGCAGAGGGCGTCGGCGGCGGCGAGACCTATCACGTTGCCCGCCCCGAGCACGACGGCCACGCCGCCGGTGCGTGGCCGCTCCTCGATCTCCCGCCGCCAGCTGCGGGCGAAGGCATCGAGCCCGCCCGGATTCACGCACCGCACCGTGGCCCGGTGGCCACGGAAGATCGTCGCGTCGAGCAGCCGCTTCTCCGGCAAGACGTCGATCTCGACCAGTGACTCCCGGCCGCCGCCCTCGTGCGCAAGCCGCGGAGGCCGGCCGGTCCGCGGGAGTCTTCCCGCCGCGATGTCCCGCTGCACCATGGCCGTGATCAGGAGCAGCCGCAGCGTGGCCAGCGGCCCGGTGGCCAGCTCCTCCGGCGTCGCCGCATCGCCCCCCTGCTTCACGGCCACGGCCGCGCGGGCCCAGTCGTCGGCCGATGCCGCCACCCGTTCGGCACAGGCGAGCGCGAGCCGGGCACGGGCCGCCGCGTCGCGGGCCGCATGCCGCCGCGCGCCTTCGGTGAGCGAAACGAGCAGGTCGTGCAAGGGATCGACGGATTCGGGCATGCGCGGCTCACCACGGGGAAGCAACAGCCCCGGCAGCGGGAGCCGCGGGATCACTTGCCGATACAGTGCCGGGAGAATATCCGATCGATCAGGTCGTTGCCGAGTTCGGCGCCGGTGACCTCGCCGATCGCGGCGATCGCCTGATGGAGCAACCCCGCCACGATCGCCTCGTCGTGCGTGCCGCCCGCCCGGGCTGCGGTGGCCGCCGCACGTGCCGCCGAGACCGCCTCCCGCGCTTCCGCCAGGCCCGCCTGCATCCGCAGCGTGGCGGGCGACCGACCGCCGGGCAGGTTCGCGACGGCCGCGAGGATCGCCGCCCGCAGGTCGGCGATGCCCCGCGAATCGCGCACACTCGTGGCCACCACCGCCGCGGCCCGCGGGCTCACCGGTGCCGCCACGCGATCGCACCGCGTCCACACGTCGATCCGCGCCGCCGCCGCTGGCACGAGCGCCGCCGCGGGCACGAAAGCCGGAAACGAAGCGTGCAAAGCCTCCGCATCGGCACAGACGACCACGACATCGGCCCGGTCAATCTCCGCCCGCGCCCGTGCGGCGGCGGCCAGTTCGATTTCGCCGCGACCGCCGGCGGCGGCCCCGCCCTCGCCCGCGTCGG
>JBJTSM010000555.1:0-4537 GCA_046076685.1 Planctomycetia bacterium
ACCCGTGACATGGTGGTCGAGGGCCTCAACTGCGCCCAGTTCTTCCGCGACGAGTCGTGCGGCAAGTGCGTGCCCTGCCGGATCGGCTCGGAGAAGATCGTGGAGATGGGGGAGCAGTTGGTGGCTGGAGGCCTCGATGCCGGATCGTTCCGCCCTCGGCAGCAGCTGGTGAACGAGCTGACCCGCGCCATGGAGATGACCAGCATCTGCGGCCTCGGCATGGTGGCGGCCAAGCCGCTCGAGTCGGCGCTCGCGCTCTTTCCCGACGACATGCAGCGGCACCTGCGAAAGGGATGACATGAGCACGGATGCGGCGGCGGGCACGGCGGGCGATCTCCACGACGACCTCCACGATCGGCTGATCCTGCCGGAGGAGGACGGCCTCTTCGCCCGCGATATCGACGGCCAGCTCGTCCGCATGGACAAGGTCACGGCCGCCGACTTCGAGAAGCAGATCACGATCAAGGTGGACGGCCGCGAGGTGACGGTGCCCAAGGCCGTGCCGCTGACCGACGCGCAGGGAAAGATCCTGCGGGATCCGGAGGGCCGGCCGATCCCCCGCGCGACGACGATCTACGACGCGGCCACGAAGGCCTACGCCGACGACCCTGCCGGCAACCCGATCCCGATCCTCTGCCACCAGGAGCACCTCGATCCCGTCGGCGTCTGTCGCGTCTGCTGCGTGGAGATCGCCAAGGTGAAGCGGGGGGCGATGCAGCGAGAGCGGAAGCTGCTGCCCGCCTGCCACCACCGCGTCGAGGAGACGATGGAGGTGCAGACGATCCGCTCTCCCGACCTGGCGGCCCGCAAACGGGTCGATGCCAACGTCCGGACGCTCGTCAACCTGCTGGCCGCCGACCACCTGCCCGCCGACTGGAGGCCCCGCCAGCCCGCCAACGAACTCGGCCTGCTCACCGAGCGTTTCGACGCCCTCGCCCTCGAGGCCAGGAGCCTCGAGCGGGCGGCCGATCCGGCCGCCGATCCTGCCGCTCTCGAGGCGAAGTGGCCGCTGGTCGGCCGGCAGCCGATCGGGCCACGCACGCTCGAGCGGGGGCAGGACCATTCCTCGCCCCGCATCGACGTCGACCACGACCAGTGCATTCTCTGCGACCGCTGCGTGCGGTCCTGTACGGAGGTGAAGGAAAACTTCGTCATCGGCCGCACGGGCAAGGGCTACGGCACCCATATCGGTTTCGACCTGGACGATCCGATGGGCAAGTCGAGCTGCGTGTCGTGCGGTGAATGCATGGTCAACTGCCCGACCGGGGCGCTCGTGTTCAAGCAGCGGGTCGAGGACGCCGACGAGGTGGGAAGCGGCTCCACGATGACCGCGGCGGAGCTCAAGCGTTATCCGATCTTCGCCGGCATCCCGACGAAGTTCCTGGAGTGGAACGCCAACTCCATCCGTCGCCACGTCCATCGGCCGGGTGACGTCATCTGCCGCGAGGGAGAATACGGATCGACGGCGTTTCTGCTCGTCAGGGGACGGGTGGGCGTGTCGGTCGGAGGCGACCGCGGGGGCAAGGGCCGGGGCGAGGGGCCGCTGCAGGCCTTCGTGCGTTCGGCGACGAGCTGGCTGCAGGGCACGGCGCCCGTGCGGCGGAGACGCCAGGGGGAGAAGCATGGCCGGGTGCACACCGACGGCGGGCGGGCGCTGACGCTGGCCGACGGCCGCTGGGTCGACGAGATGACCCCCTCCGACGTGATCTTCGGCATCATGTGCTGCCTCAACCACTACCCGCGGTCGGCCACGGTCGTGGCGCTCGAGGATACGGAGCTCCTCGAGATCAACAAGAACGTGCTCCACATGCTCCAGCGGAACGAGGCGTCTCGGGAGATCCTCGACCGCGCCTACCGGACGCACTCGCTCAAGCGGGAGATCGGCGAACTCGGCATGTTTCGCGGCCTCACGGAGGCGGACCGGGCCGTCGCCGCCGAGATGCTCGAGGCCGCGGCGGAACTGGTCCGCGTCGACAAGGGGCAGCCGATCTTCCGCCAGGGGGACCTCGCGACCGACTTCTTCAAGGTGCGGTACGGGTTCGTGAAGGTGTCGCAGCGCATGGGCGGACAGGACCGCGTGCTCGACTATCTCGGTCCCGGACGGACCTTCGGCGAGATCGGCCTGATCTCGGCGATGACCGACGCGTTGACCGACCTCGTCTCCGCGTCCCGTGCCGGCCCCGACCAGGCGGCCGCGGCCCGTGGCCTGCGAACCGCGACCTGCACGGCGCTCGACGATGCGGAGCTCGTGCGAATCAGCCGGGAGAATTTCGCGAAGATCATCGCCCGGTTTCCGGCGGTCCGCGACGGCCTGGTCGCCGAGGCCAGGCGGCTGTTGGAGCGCGACCTCGAAGCGCCGGCCGATGCGGGCGGAGAGCTGGGGAATTTTCTGGAGAACGGCCTCTACAGCGCGCAGAAGCTGCTGGTGCTCGACCTGGAGAACTGCACCCGGTGCGACGAGTGCACCCGGGCCTGCTCAGACACGCACGAGGGGGTGACGCGGCTGATCCGCGAGGGCCTGCGGTTCGAAAACTATCTCGTGGCCAGCTCGTGCCGCTCCTGCCTCGATCCCTACTGCCTCGTCGGCTGTCCCGTCGACGCCATCCACCGCAAGCCGCGCGAGAATCATCCCGGTGCCGTGGAGATCGTGATCGAGGATCACTGCATCGGCTGCGGGCTCTGCTCCACCAACTGCCCCTACGGCAACATCTCGATGCACCAGCTCGATCCGCAGGCGGGGGAGCAGGGCCGCGTGGCGACCACCTGCGACCTGTGCCGCGATCTGGTGGGCCCGGAGGACGACCCCAGCTGCGTCTATGCCTGTCCGCACGACGCCGCTTTCCGCATGAGCGGCCAGGAGCTGCTCAAGATCGTGTCGAGCAGCCGCGCGGCCGGCGTGGGATGAGCTGTGTTCACGCCGGGCTCGGGCCTTGGCGCCCGGGACGATTCAAGCAGATCCCGTCGCTTGCGCTCAGGGCTTGTATGGGAGCGGGCTTGGACACATCAAAGCCCCCGGTGCGAGCCGGGGGATGGCGTCGCGGGTGATTCAAGCGCGGTGGCGATCGCGTCGAGTTCGGCGGCCACGGCCCGGGCGTCGTAGCCGTGCGGGCTGTCGAACCGCGTCGGGCGGCCGGCGCCAGACGCCGGGAATTCGAGCAGCCCGCGGAGCCTGTCCAGGTGGCTGCGGGCGGGGGCGAGCGCATCCGGCGGCGCGCCGCGGGCGGCGGCCCGGTCGGCCACCGCCTCGAGAGCAGCGTGGGCTGCGGCCGCCTCGTCCCACGTGGTGGCATCGACCGCTGTGAGAACGCGTCGTGCCCACTCCCCGGAGGAGAGGGGCGCGAGCGTCGGGTGGACGTGGCTCCGCGCGCCGTCGATCGCATCAAGGCATGCTTCGATGGTCGCCGCGTCGGGCCGCTCCCACCAGCGGCGTTCCACGCCGGCGCGAAAGGCGGCCAGCCGCGCCGCCGTGTCGGCAGGCACGAGGAGATCGAGCAGGGCCCAGTGCAGCGGTTCGAGCCGCGGCGTTCCCGGCGGCGGCTGGCCTGATCGATCGCGGGTGTCGCCGCCGCGGTCGCAGGCCGCCACCGGCGGCCGATGGCAGCCGTAGCAGTCGAAGGCCGTGAATTCGGGCCAGGTGTCGGCGGTCGCGCCGGAACGCGTCCGCGTCGAGGCGTCGGACTGCCGTGCGATCTGGTCGAGGAACACACGCACCGCGCCGAGCCGGCCGAGCGCCCATTCGTCGAGCGGGTCCAACTGGAGAAGACGCCGGGGATCGGTCGCACCGGCCTCGGCTGCTTGCGGAGCGGTCGTCGCGAAGCGATCCTGCCAGTGGGGTGGCTCGGCCCGCTTGAACGAACGCAGTTCGAAGGCAAGCCGAGGGTGGCCGGCGGCGATCAGGTCGTGGCTCACTTCCCGGGGCAGACCGTCTGCCGTCGGCCGACCGCAGACGTGACAGCCGGCGCACTGCTGCCCGCAGACGAACGGATCGGCCAGATCCACCATGCCGAGCGAGTTGCCCGCCGCCCGCCAGCCGGGCAGCGTGTGGGCCACCAGCCAGTCGCCTGCCGGGCCGTGGCACGATTCGCAACTCACCCCCTCGTGCGCGAGCGGGCCGCGGCCGGTCGCGTGACAGCCGATGCAGGCCGTGTGCTCGTGGGCGGGCACCCGGCGTCGGGAGGGATCGCGGGCGGCCAGCAGCGAGACGATCTGCTCCGCCAGCGGTTCGTGAAGCACCCGTTCGGCCCGCGCGTGGGGATCACGGGCCGACCAGACCGTGTAGCTGCTCTGCCAGGCCGCATGGCCTTCCACCGCGGCGGCGCTGGCGGTGGTGGCGGCGATCGCCGTCGTGGGTGCCGCATGCCGGCGCGACGCCGCCGAGCACTCCCCAGCCGGGAGCAGTGTCACGGCCGCTGCCAATCCCAGCCGGACGGTGCAGCCACCACGGGGCCTGCTGGGCGCCGGCAGCTGCACGTCGTCGGGCTGCCACGCCGCCGCGGTGGAAGGCCATGCGGCCTGGCAGAGCAGCTACACGGTCTGG
>JBJTSM010000556.1:0-2743 GCA_046076685.1 Planctomycetia bacterium
CCTCGAGACGATCGACGGCGTGCGGCAGGGATGCTGCTTCCGGTTTCGCGAAGGCTTCCGCTCTGGATCGCTGGCGCTGCAGTTCGCCACCGATGGATCGCTCTACGTCGGCGGCACGAATCGCGGCTGGGGATCGCGTGGGGCCGGCGACTTCGCGCTCGAACGGGTGGCCTGGACCGGCACGACGCCGTTCGAAATCCTTGCCATGCGGGCCGTGCCGGGCGGCTTCGAGCTCGAGTTCACCGAGCCGGTCGATCCGAAGACGGCAGCCGACCCCGCGAGCTATAAGGCGAGGGGGTTCACCTATATCTACCAGTCGACCTACGGCAGCCCCGTCGTGGACGAGGCGCCGTGCCCGGTCGAGACGGCGGAGCCCACCGCCGACGGCCGACGGGTGCGGCTGTCGCTCGGCAACCTCCGCGAGGGCGTGATCCACGAGGTCAAGGCGGCGGGCCTTCGCTCCACAACCGGCCTGCCGCTCCTGCACGACACCGGCTGGTACACGCTCAACCGGCTGCCACGGTGAAGGTCCGCCGACCGGACACATCTGGTCCGGTACGACCACCTGCTGCCGGACACCATGGAACTTCGGGGCTTCGATCAGCCGTGCCGGGACGTTTCCCTTCGCTGGCCGGGGACGTTCACGAAGCCTGTAGCGACGGACGCGACTCGAAATGAGCGCGTGTTTCCTCGTGCGAGCAGATTCTTCCCTGCTCACACCAATAGCGAAGGACGTCCGGACAAATGTCAAATCCGGTGGCCCATGTCAACACGCCGTGATCCATGCGGGCGGTCGCAAAACCAGCCTTGCACTTGAGAGGATCGACAACCGGCCCATGAACTTCCGACAGATAGGGAGCGAAGTCCAGGGTCGCGCGCAGGCCGTCCACATACTCGAGTTCCACTCGATTGTCTCCAACGACGGTCGCACGCGTCAGGGTAGGTCTCATGGCAGCGGGTCGATTTTGTTCAAGGGAAGAGCCTGGTCTCGCAGGTTCCAGTTCAGTTCGAGTTCCGCGCGGTGCAATTCCGACCATTCTTTTGCCAACGCGGCTGCCCGCCGCGGCAGGCTCCCGCCGATGATCTCGCCCGTGGCAATCTCGATCTGGGCTTCGTCATCGCCGTAGGTCGCATGGAAGTGCGGGGGAGCATGATCGGCGTAGTTCATCGTGATCCGCAGACCGTAAAACCGCGCGAGTTCAGGCATGCGAATCGGGAGAGAACAGTGCTGAGAGAGGCAAGCCGCAGTTGTTATCAAGTATAGCTGGATCGCCGTCCTGGTCGACACGGCATCGATCTGCCCCGAATCCATCGAATGCCATGGCCGGCTGCAGCGGGAAGTCCCGTCCGGCATCGGATTCATGTCGATCGATGGAAAGCCCGTGGGATGGCAGGCTGCTCGTCACCATTTTCGGATGCCTTGCATGGTACCTTGCCGCGGCAGGGTACCATGCAGGGCATGAAGCCTCTGCTCGTGCTCAACGTCGTCGGACTCACGCCCGCACTGCTGCCGCACACGCCGCGGCTGGCGGCGCTCGGGCGGGCCGGCTTCCAGGCGACGCTCGGCACCGTGCTGCCGGCCGTCACCTGCTCGGCCCAGGCCACGATGCTCACCGGCCGCCTGCCCCGCGACCACGGCATCGTCGGCAACGGCTGGTACTTCCGGGATCTCGCCGAGGTGATGCTGTGGCGGCAGTCCAATGCACTCGTGGGCTGCGAGCAGGAAAAACTCTGGCACGTCGGCCGGCGGCGGTTCGGCCCCGGCTTCACCGTGGCGAAGATGTTCTGGTGGTACAACATGCACGCGGCGGTCGATCAGGCGGTGACGCCGCGGCCGATCTATCCCGCCGACGGCCGCAAGATCCCGAGCCTCTTCACCGACCCGCCCGCCCTCAAGGATGAGCTGCAGGGGAAGCTGGGACGGTTTCCGCTCTTCAACTTCTGGGGCCCGACCGCCGACATCCGCTCCTCGCGGTGGATCGCCGCCGCCACCCGCCGCGTGATGGAGGCCCATCGGCCGACTGTGACGCTCTGCTACCTGCCCCACCTCGACTACGACCTGCAGCGGTTCGGCCCCGAGTCGCCCCAGGCGGTGCGGGCCTGTGGCGAGATCGACGCCGTCGCTGGCGAACTGGCCGAGTGGGCAGCCGACTCCGGCCGCACCGTGGCCGTCGTGAGCGAATACGGGATCACGCCGGTCTCGGCCGGGGTCGACATCAACCGCGTGCTCCGCCGGGTGGGCCTCCTGCGGGTGCAGGAGGTGGACCTGGGCTGGGAACTGCTCGACGCCGGCGGGAGCGCGGCCTTCGCCGTGGCCGATCATCAGCTCGCGCATGTCTACGTGAAGCAGCCCGAGCGGGTGGCCGAGGTGCGGGCGATCCTGCAGGCGACCCCCGGCGTCGCCGAGGTGCTCGATCGCGAGGCCCAGGCGGCCCACGGCCTCGACCACCCACGATCGGGCGAACTGGTGGCGGTCGCCGCAGCCGACCGCTGGTTCACCTACTACTACTGGCTCGACAACGCCCGCATGCCCGACTTCGCCCGCACGGTCGACATCCATCGCAAGCCCGGCTACGACCCGGTCGAACTCTTCGTCGATCCTACCCTGGCATTCCCGAAGCTCCGCATCGCCGGGAAACTCGCCCGAAAGATGCTCGGCTTCCGCTATCTCATGGACGTCATCGGCACCGATGCCTCGATCGTGCGAGGCTCCCACGGAAGGCTCCCCGCGCGGGCCGCCGAC
>JBJTSM010000557.1:0-2014 GCA_046076685.1 Planctomycetia bacterium
CGGAAGCCGCCGTTGACGGGGATCACCTGGCCGGTGACGAACGCCGCCTGCGGCGAGACGAGCCAGTGGACCGCGCCGGCGATGTCGGCCGGCGTGCCCCAGCGGCCGAGCATGCTCTCGCGAACCGCCCGCGACTGCCAGACATCGCTGGCCCCCTCGCCCCACGAAGTGCGGATCCAGCCGGGAGCCACGCAGTTGACCCGGATCTTCGGGGCGAACGACTTGGCGAGGCTCTTCGTGAAGGCCATCACGCCCCCCTTCGTGGCGGCGAAGAGTTCGCCGCTGTCTCCCTCCATGCCGGTGGCCGCCTGATCCCAGCCGATCGTGACGATCGAACCCCCTTCGCGATCCTGCATCCATCGCCCGAGCCCCCGCGCGAGCAGCATCGTGGAGACGACGTCCACCCGCAGCAGTTGCTCGAGCTTCCGCTCGAACGTCCACTTCGCCGGTGGCCCGGTGAGCACGTCGGCCCCCGCCACGAGCACGAGCGTGTCGAGCTCCGGCAGCCGGCGGCCGACCTCGGCGATCAAGTGTTCCACGGCCGCCGAGTCGGCGAGATCGGCAAGAAAAGTGCCCGCATGGCGGTCGTCGCGGGCCAGCAGAGCGGCCACCTCGGCGGCCGCCTCCTGAGAGCGACCATGCACGGCCACGCGGGCGCCTGCGGCGGCCAGCGCGACGGCCACCTCGCGGCCGATGCCGTGCGTCGAACCGGTCACGAGCGCCGTCCGGCCAGCGAGATCGTTCACGGCGCGGTTCCTGACGGAGCCTCGAGAGCGGCGGCCGCTGCCGGCGCGGCTGCCGCGGCGGTCTCGGTCATACACGGCAGCTCGTAACACGCCGCTTCTTCGGCGTTGCGAACGAGCAGCCGATTGCCCGACAGGCAGAGGTTGTTCCAGGTCTGGCCGTCGATCGCGGCGAGCCGGCTCCGCACCACGTGCTTCGCGGGCTCGGCATCGACGAGCACCACCTCGCCCGACTCCGCCTGCACGAGCAGGAGCGGCCCCACCCGCAGCACCTGCCCCTGGCCGTAGCGGCCCCCTTTCCACCTGCGCTTTCCATCCTCGACCGACACGCACTCGAGGATGCCGTCGGAGAGGCCGTAGGCATGGCCCTCGTGGATCGCGACGTTCGTGAACTTCGTCTTGAGCAGGCCGGCGTTCCGCCAGACCTCGCGGAGCGTCCAGGGCTCGGCCGTGTCGGTCGCGATCTCGAAGACCGCCGCGCCGATGCCGTAGCCCTTCGAGACAAAGAGCCGGCGGTCGCCGAGCGGCACCGCCTGCGAGCAGCTGGCGTCGGAATTCGAGTGGCCGGGCCAGGGATGCGAGAAGATCTTGCGGCCGTCGAGCGGGTCGTAGCCGGCCACGTGCGCCTCGTCGACGCTCATGATCAGCTGCCGGCCGCCGAACGTGACAAGCTGCGGCGAGACATAGCTGATCTGTTCGTCGCCGGCCGTCCAACGCCGCTCTCCCGTGGTGCGATCGAAGGCGACGAGCGCGAGAAACTCGGGGTCCTGCGCCGACCGCCGCGTCCGCGGGCCGCCGGCCGGCACGATCACGAGGTCGGCGGTGACCAGCGGCGACGCCGCCCGCCCCCAGGCCACGACCGCGGCGTGGACCGCGGGATCGATGCCGAGTTCGTCGAGCACGTCCTTCTTCCAGAGCACGCGACCCGTCGCGCCGTCGATCGCGTGGAGCCAGCCGGTGGCCCCGTGGGCATAGACGACCCCTTCGTGAATCGTCGGCGTGGACCGCGGCCCGACGCCTCCGAGCACCGTCTCGTGGCGACCCTTCCCCGCCACCGTCCATTCAGGTGCGCCGGTGACGAGCGAGCAGCACGACACGATCTCGTCGTCGCCCCGCTGTTCGAGCGTCACCGCGTGGTCGCCGCAGGTGGCAAACCCGCTCCAGCCGGCGCCGATCGGCCGCCGCCAAAGGAGCCGCGGCGGCCGGGCCTGCCAGTCGGGATCGAGCACGGGAGTGTCGATGCCACACGTGCCGGCGGGCCCGAGGAACCG
>JBJTSM010000558.1:0-4070 GCA_046076685.1 Planctomycetia bacterium
CGTCCAACGCCGTGAACGTGAGAGCACGAAGGGTCGCATTCCCTCGCTTGCGCTTCGGGCTTGGATGAGCGGCTCCGCGCGATAACCCGCCATGCACTCCCTCGCTTGCGCTTCGGGCTTGGATGAGCGGCTCCGCGCGATAACCCGCCATGCATTCCCTCGCTTGCGCTTCGGGCTTGGACGAGCGGCTCCGCGCGATACCGTGCCATGCAAGCCCGAAGCGCAAGCGAGGGAATGCTCGCTCAATACCGCGACATGATCGCGGTGCGGAGCGACTCGAGCCGTTCGGGCGGACCCGTGAAGACGTCCGGGGGCACCTGCCGGTTGTCGATGATCTCCGAGTAGATGTCCGCCTGCTCGTAGCGGTTGAGGCCGAGGCCGGCGAGGTATTGCAGCCGCAGGTTGCGATCCCGGTTGATCTCCGCGTCGGCAAGCCAGGAGGCCAGCTGCGGCCCCCGCGCGGCGAAGGTGGAGAGCAGGTCGACGCCCGACGTGAAGCCGATCTCGGCCAGCGACTGCGCGACCCGCCCGAACCGTGGATCGGCGAGCCGCCGCTCGATGCGGCCGACGTCGATCGTCGACGCGCCGACCTGGGCCACGAGCACGACGTCGTAGCCGCCCCCCTGGTGCGTGTTGCCGAAGACCATGCCGTCGGGGAAGACTTCGAAAAACGTCGCGATCTCACTCTTCACGGCCTGCCTGCCGCTCTCGTAAAGCTGCACGAAGACGGTCACCACGCCTCCGGGATTCACGTGATCGCGCATCACCTCGAAGAATTCCTTCGTATAGAGCGTGGCGGCCCCCTTCACCCAGGGGTCGAGCGGGTCGGAGGTGATCGCGTCGAATGTTTCGCGGGAGGTCAGCAGGTAGTGCCGGGCGTCGTCGATCCGCACCTCGACCTTCGGATTCCGCACCACGTCTTCGTTGTGCGCGGAGAAGTAGGTCGAGATCACCGCGGGCACGAGCGGCTCGATCTCCGCGATCACGACACGCTCCACGAGCGGGTCGATGCTCACGGCGCCGGCCGTCACACCCGCCCCGCAGCCGATGACGAGCACCTTCGACGGCCGCTCGGGAACGAGCGTGGTGAGATGCCCGAGCATCCGCTGCAGCCGCATGTCCTGCGGCAGGCTCGAGGCCTGCACCTTGCCGGCGTTGTGGTAGTTGAGGCCGCCCGTCGGCTCGCGGGAGACCGCCAGCGACGAGTTCATCCCCTCGCCCACGTAGATGAACTGCTGGGGGCTTCGGGCCATGCCGGCGGCGAACCGGCCATAGGCCACGAGGAGCGGCGGCACCGCCGGCACCGCGGCGGCGACCACCGCCGCCAACGCGATCGCGGCCGCAGATAGCCCGACGCCGCCGAGCGGCAGCCGCCGTCGCTCGCTTGAAAACATGATCACGGCGGCCAGGGCGGCCAGCCCGACGAGCACCCGCTGCGTGCCCTGCGTGCCGATCGCCGCGATCGAGACGAGGCTCGCCAGCAGCGCGCCGGCGATCGCCCCCACGGTGTTGGCGGCATAGACGGAGCCGACGAGGCGGCCGGGATCCTGCCTGCCGCCGGCGACGGCGGCGAGCGCCAGCGGAAAACTCATGCCCCAGAGCGACGCGGCGGGGAGCACGACCCACACGCTGCGCACGAGATCGATCTGGAAGGTGGCCATCGCGTTCGGGGCGAGCGCCGGATTGATGGGCCAATTGGGCAGGGCGAGACCGAGGGAATAGGCCGCCCAGCCAATGGCGACGACGACGAGCAGCTGGCAGGCGCCAAGGGCCAGCCGGGGATTCGCCGCGGATTTCGCCAGCGCGGCACCCGCCCCGCTGCCGATCCCGAGGCCCGCGAGGAAAGCGGCC
This sequence comes from Planctomycetia bacterium, assembly GCA_046076685.1. GTDB lineage: Bacteria > Planctomycetota > Planctomycetia > Pirellulales > UBA1268 > CAMCQY01. Next base: position 1,852 of record JBJTSM010000558.1, read on the forward strand.
ATGATGAGCGAAAAGGTATAGGTGGTGCCGCCGAGGATGAGCGTCAAAAGCCGCGTCCAGACGACCTCCGCCCCGAGAGCGGTCATGCCGGAGACCGCGATTGCGAGATAGACCGGCCAGGCCCGCCGCGCCGAAACGGCCGGCTCCGGATCGGGTGCCGTTGCAGCCCTTGGCGCATAGGGCTCCGCGGCGGCGTAGGCGAAGGCGATGGCGGCGACGACGAGGTTGATCGCCACCGCCGCGTACGTGGCGGTCGCCACGTCGTGGACCCGCAACAGGTAAAAACCGGCCGCGAGGCAGCCGAGCACGGCGCCCGCGATGTTACCCCCGTAGAAATAGCCGAGCCATGCCACTCCTTGGGGCGTCGCCTCCACGTATCGTGCGATGGCCGGTAGCGTGGCGCCCATGAGAAGCGTCGGCGGCAGCAGGCAGATGGCGGCGATGAGCCCACGGGCGGCGAGGCCGACGACTCCCGGCCCGCCGATCGCGTCATAGAGCCCGCCGGCGACCGGCAGGATGAAGAGAATGACGAGACCGAGCACGCCGATCGCCGCCTCGAGGACGGCATAAACCCGCACCGGATGGTGCCAGGCCCCCACGAACCGGGGCAGGAGGAGGCTGCCCAGGCACATGCCCCCCATGAAGGTGCCGAGGAGGACGGCCATCGAGATGGCACTCGACCCCAGGCTCAGCGAGAGCAGCTGAAACCAGACGATCTCGTAGATCAGCGCCGCACAGCCGCTGCCAACGAAGAGGACATAGAGCGCCGGCAGAAACCGCGGCGAGGGCTCGGTGGATGGGGGCGATGACTGCGTCATGGGGCGGAGCACGCGGCCGGAGACCGTGGCACTCCCCCGCAGGATAGCCCGCCCCCCCGCCGATTGAACAGTGCGAGTCCTCGCGGAGAGCGGCCTCCCGACGTTCACCAGGTGCCATCGGCCTTGAACGCGATCGTGTTCTGCCCGGTCTTGACGAGCACGGTGTCGCCAGCCGTCGAGACCTCGACACCGGCTGGCTTCTTCCCCTTCTTCCAGGGCACGATCACCGTCGTGAACGAGCCCGTGCCGCGGACGCGGAGGATGTGCTGCCGCTCCTCGTACTTCCGGCCCTGCGCGGCCTGAAAGAGGCTCGCGCTCGAACTAGCCTGATTGCCCCAGTTGCCCACGTGCGCCTGCTGCGGCTCCGTCGGCACGACGTAAACGTCCCAGTCGATGCCCTCCGTGGGATGCCCCTTCCACTTCTGGCCCGTGAAGCCGAGCCGGTTTACGCCGGGCGAGAGCGGAAACACCTTGCCGGCCGACGGCATCTGCGTGGCCGGGTCGGTGGCCTTTTCAGCAGCCGGCCACATGCGGACAGGGGGCGTCTGCGGGCCGACGGGCGTCTCCACCGCCCCCTCCGCCATGAGATTGAGCGAGAAAATTTTAGGCACTGCCGCGTCCTTGCCGCTGAAGGTGTCGCGGATACACAGCACGGGCAATTCCGGATCGGAGGTCACAAGCGACACGGTGCGCATCCAGGTCGTGATGTCTTCAGGCTTGCCACCCTCCCTGAGGCCACTCTTGATCGTCGAGACCATCCGGCGGCCGTTGGGAGAAACGTCGAGCGACGTCGCCTCCCCGACCCCATGGTTTCCGTAGTGGCCACTGAAGCCCACGCCCGCGTCGAGGGCCGCGATGTCTTTGTCCCAGGCCTGGCCAAACGCCGCCTCCTGGATCACGCCGCTATGCATCACGCCGCCGGCCACCCGCGGCGAGTAGATCGGACCCCAGTCGATCGAAACGGGTGCACCGAGCAGGTAGGCGATCACCGATCCCAGGTCGTTGTGGCCGTGGTCCACATAAAAGTTCCCGTTCACGCACCAGACGGCGTTCTCCTCGGGCGTGCCCCAGCCGCTCCGCAGCACGGAGAAGTAGCCGGGGAACTTCGCGCTCCCGAGATTTGGCGACTCGCCCGGCAGGCCGTCGTCGATCTTGAGCAGCGTGGAGCCGTGGAAGCCGGTGTGCACCCTGCCATTCTCCCGCCAGGCGCCCATGAGCCGCTTCGCGATCGCGGGCTTCGCCTTCGCGAAGCCGGTGCCCATCATGCCGTATTCCTCCGTGCCCTCCGTGCAGCCGTCGCCGATCGCCACCATCAGCCGCTTGCCACCAAACCGCACCTCCGGCGGCGACAGCGCCTGCATGTAGAACTCTGCGAACTTCTCGAGCCGCTCCTCGGCGGCG
>JBJTSM010000559.1:0-3551 GCA_046076685.1 Planctomycetia bacterium
CCCGACGCCATCCATCCCCTGGCCGGCTTCGGCCGCGCCGGCACCGCGCCCCCGGGCTGGACGGTCGCCCAATTGTCCAGGCACGTCGCCGGCCGACTGGCCGTGCCTGGCACGCAGGTCGTGGGCGACGCCGATCGGCCGGCCGGACGCGTGGGGATCGTCTGCGGCAGTGGCGGCGACTCGCTCGAGACCGTCAGGCGGGCCGGCTGCACGACCTTCCTGACCGGCGAACTCAAGCTGCACCAGACGCTCGAGGCCCGGGCCGGCGGCCTGGCGGTGATCGCGGTGGGGCACCATGCCAGCGAGCGGTTTTCGCTGGAAGTGCTCGCCCGGCGGCTGGCGGAGACGGTGTCCGGGCTTTCCTGCTGGGCCAGCCGCGACGAGACCGACCCGATCCAGTGGCTCGGATAAGGACGGCTTCCGTCCAAGCGGAATCCGCCCGCGCGGAAAAAAATTGCTCCGCGTTTTTCCAACGCTACATTTGAGGAGCGATCCTCACCCTGCCGGAAATGGCGGTTTCATGCCCCGATTTCTGACCGCCCTGCCCGTCTACAACGAGGTGGCCCACGTCTCGGGCGTGCTTGACGAGGTGCTCAAGCACACGTCCGACGTCTTGGTCGTGGACGACGGCTCGACCGACGGCACGTCCCCCCTGCTCGCGGCCCGGCTCGAGCGCCAGGGCGACATCCGGCTCGTGCGGCATCCCCGCAACCGGGGCTATGGAGCGGCGTTGGCCACCGCGTTTGGCGAGACGCTCGCCGGGCCCTGGGACGGGCTCGTGACGATCGACTGCGATGGGCAGCACCAGCCGCAGCTGATCCCGGCCTTCGTCGCCGCGCTCACTGGATCGTCTGTTGGCTCGTCTGTTGGGCCGTCCGCCGGCCAGCCCGTCGACATCGTCAGCGGCAGCCGGTACCTGCGGCGGTTTCCCGGCGACAGCCAGCCGCCGGCGGCGCGGCGGCGGATCAACGCCGAGATCACGGCCGAGATCAACGACCGGCTGGGCCTCGCCCTCACCGACGCCTTCTGCGGCTTCAAGGGCTACTCGCGACGGGCGCTCACGCACCTGCACGTCAGCGAGACCGGTTATGCGATGCCGCTCGAGGTCTGGGTGCAGGCGGCGGCGGCACGCTTGCGGATCGTGGAACTGCCCGTGCCGCTGCTCTACCTCGATTTGGCGCGGAGTTTTGGCGGCGCACTGGACGATGCCGCAACCCGTCTGGCCTACTACCGCAGCGTGCTCGATCGGGCGGAAGCTGCCGTCGCGGCGGCCGCCCCCGGCACGGCCACGTAGTCCATGCATCCATCCTCCGGTCCGCCCCCGTCCCGTCGCAGCGTCGCTGCACCGCCGTCGGCATCGGGCGGGCGGCTCCTCGATCCGCCACTCGACGACGCGGCCGACGCCACGGGCCGGTCGATCGAGGCCCTCGTCGACAACAACCGTCTCCTGCGGGCGGGGTTCGACACGCGGATCGGCGACATGAAGCTCTGGGAGCTCGTGGCCGCGACGCGGCGCGAGGTGCTCACCGTCGCCACCGAATACACCGCCAGTTACCGCGAGGTCGATCGGCCCGTCGACGTGGCCGACTGGATCGCGCGGCCGCTGGTGATGGGCGGGCATCAGCCGGAGCTTTTTCATCCGGGCGTCTGGCTCAAGAACTTCGCGCTCGACGCCTACGCCCGGCGGCTGGGCGGCACCGCGATCAACCTCGTGGTCGACACCGACCGCTGCGCGACGACCAGCGTGGGCGTGCCGGTGGGCACGCCGCGCGAAGCGCACCTCGAACAGGTCGCCTTCGACCATCCCGCTCCGGAGATGGCGTGGGAGGAGCGCGGCATCGTCGACGCCGACTGCTTCGCGTCGTTCGGCGAGCGGGCCGATCGCCTTCTCAGGCCACTGGAGCCCGATGCGATCCTGCGACGGTGGTGGCCGCTGGTGGTCGAACGGGCCGGCGAATCCCATCGGCTGGGGCTCGCGATCGCGCAGGCGCGGCACATCCTCGAGGGAAGGCTCGGCCTCGAGACGCTCGAACTGCCGGTGAGCGAACTGGTCCGCCTGCCGACGGTGATGGTGTTCATGGGCTGGCTTCTCGCCCATCCAGCCAGGCTGCACGAGGCCTACAACGCGGCCCTGGCCGATCACCGCCGCCGGCACCGCATCCGCGGCCGCGGCCGGCCCATGCCCGACCTCGCCGTGCAGTTCGACGCCACCGCTTCGACGCCGTGGCTGGAGCTGCCCTGGTGGATCTGGTCGCGGGACGACCAACGGCGGCGGCGGGTGTTCGCCAACACGGGCACCGCGGGCATGCTCGTGCTCTCCGACATGGAGACGCTGCGGGTGGAACTGCCGATCTCCGCCGACACGTCGCCGTCACGCTGGGTCGATGCCCTGTCGCGTCTGGAGGGGCACGGCCTGCGGCTGCGGCCGCGGGCGATCCTCACGACACTCGTGGCCCGCATGATCGTGGCCGACGTCTTCGTGCACGGCATCGGCGGCGCGGCGTACGATCTGCTCACCGACGACATCGTCCGGCGGCTGACCGGCTGCGATCCGCCCCGTCATGCCGTGGTGACCGGCACGCTGCGGCTGCCGGTCGACGGCCTGTTTCCCGGATTCGCCACGGAGGATCCCGCCGCCGCGCTGGCGGACCTGCACCGGCAGATCCGCGACCTGCAATTCCATCCGGAACGCCACCTCGTGCCGCACGACGCGCAGCCCGAGCCCATCCGCGAACTGATGCTCCACAAGCGACGCTGGATCGACACGCACCCGACCCCCGCGCTGGCCAAGCGACGCTGCCGCGAGATTCGCACGACGAACGACCGGCTGGCCTTCCATACGCAGGGGCTGCGCGGCGCGATGCTCGACCGCGTCGGCCCGCTCGCGGCCGCCGTGCGCGCCCGCAAGGTGCTGCGATCGCGGGAATATCCCTGGTGTTTTTTTTCGGAAAAGGCGCTCAAATCCTTCCTGCTACTGGAAATCGACTAAACCGCCGCATATCTTATCCGCAACGGATTGGTTTCTTGACGCCCCAGGGAGAGGAGGCACGATGTCGCTTCGTAGCGTGTCCTGTCGGATTGGTCGTTGTCGGTCGGCCGGTGTCACGTCGCATCGGGCGCCCAGCCGTTCGGCACCCCGGCAGTCCTCCCGCGCCGCCGTGCGTGGCACGGCCGTCGCCCCGCGCCGCCCGAAGCCCAAGACACGAACGAAGTCGCAGGCCAACCTGAAGGTCCAGTCCGGCCTCGAGTCGAAGCCCCGCCTGAAAATCAGCGCTGGCACGACGGCCGCCCACGCCGGGGCCGAGGCGCCGACGAAGCAGACAAAGATGGTGCAGGCCGTCGAAATCCGTCCCGCCGGCACGGTGGTGAGCCGCCGACCGCTGACGAAGCGGCCGGCCGTGCTGCACATACCGCACCAGCCGTTCGTGCAGCACCGGCCGCCGGCCTGGATGCTCGAAAACTGCCACATCGCTCCCGCCCGCGCCGGCGACCAGGCCGAAATCCTCCAGCTGCTCGCCGGCCTGCCCTCACCGCCGTCGAAGGCGGAATTC
>JBJTSM010000560.1:0-3056 GCA_046076685.1 Planctomycetia bacterium
GAAGCCCTCTCCCGGCGCGATGCACCAGTGGGAGATTCCCTTCGTGTTCGGCTCGATCGGCCTCGTCCAGCAGCCGGCGGACGTAAACCTTGCGGGGCTTGACTCGTGCGACATTGCCGACTCCGCCGTTGCCGCCCTGGCAAAGGACGACCTCCCCGCGATCCTGCTGCCAGTTGCGGTAAAAGTCCTTCCAGGCCCGTTGATAGACGAGATACCGCTCGCGATTGACGCACTGCAAGAGCATCTCCTCCACGAGCAGCAATCGCTCGAGACGCAGATCGTGGGCGGCGTCGAGGCCGCGCAGGAGCGGCCGCTCCCGCACCGCGGCATCACGGGCGCCCGCAGGAGCCTGTCCCCATGCCTCCCGCAGGATGTCGGGATCGCGAAGATGCAGCACCGCGACGGGATCGCCGGCGTAGTGAGCCTGGATCGCCAGCGCGTTGACCAGCGGCCAATCCTTCGGCCGATCGGTCTTCTTCATGCGGGCCACGGTGTCGCGGCTGGCGATGCCGGTGTCGGTGTCGGCCTGCCAAGCCTCGCCCACCCGCGGGGGCCGGCCGAAGAAATCGAGGTGCCGTTCGACCGACTCGGGCTCGTCGAAGGCGGCCACGTGGCTCGTCCAGCCGCCGGCCAGATAATCCGCGTCGAGGGGCGCCCCGAAGAGCCCCCGATAGGAGATCCTCCAGTTGCCGCCGCTGACCCCGCGTTCGAGGTCGCCGAACAGCGCGACAAGTTTTTCGATGAGCGCGGGTGCGACGATCCAGTCGGTGTCTTTCGTGTTCTGCTGAAGCCCGTACTCGACGCATGCCATGCCGGAAGTCAGCACGGCCTCGATCGCCCGTCCGCGAAGCAGGGACTGGAAAGTGCGATAGAAGCCGATGGGATCGCTCATGGGTGCATTGTCGAATGACAAGAGGGCATTCCACAAGGGCAACGATTCGCACGTGATGGGTAACGGGTGCGGCGGCGTTTGCGAGTCTGGAGGCCCTTTGCCTTGAGGCCCGAGCCGAGGGAGTGCGGGTGGCCATCATGGTGATGGGCCGAGTTTTCATTCGGCGGCCGAGCCGGGTAGGATCGTGGGGCTGGAGGAGTGCCGATGAACCGCGCGATCCGACAGGCCGGTGGCCCCGCGACCATCCACCCGGGTGCATGCCACCGGCGGCGGGTGACGTGGCTCGTGCCGATGGCTCTCTGCGCGGTCGCATGCGGGCCGCGGGAGACTTTCGCCGCGGACACGGCCCCCGTCGACGATGCCGCGGTCGCCGGGATGCACGCCTTCCTCGCCCGCCACTGTGCCGAGTGCCACGTCGGCGACATGCCTGAAGGCGACGTGGCGCTTGCACTCCCTGCCGACGATGCCGGGCTCGTCGCCCAACGGAAGCTCTGGGAGACGGTGCTCCGGCGGATCGAGGCGGGAGAGATGCCGCCACAGGATCGGCCGCGGCCGACGCCCGAGGAGACCGCGGCTTTCGCGAAGGCCCTGCGGAGCCGGTATGCCGCGGCCGACCTGCGGATGCCCGCCGATCCGGGCAGGGTCACGATGCGGCGGCTCAACCGGGTGGAATACCGCAACACGATCCGCGATCTCGTGGGCGTCGATTTCGACCCGACCATTGATTTTCCCAGCGACGAAATCGGCCACGGATTCGACTCGATCGGAGACGTGCTCACGCTCTCGCCGCTCCTGCTCGAGCGGTATCTCGACGCCGCCGAGGCGGTGATGGAGCGGGCGATTCCCGCGACGCCGCCACCGGTGGCGACGCGGCGACGCGATCCGCGGTACACCGAGCCCGCCAGCCCGGGCGTGCCGCAACTGATGGTTGGCGGGTTCCGCCGCATGTCCACCGCGGGGAAAGAGGCGATCGAACTCGGTCCGATCAACAGCCCGTTCGAGTGGGCGGCCGACGGCGAGTATGAATTCCGCACGAAGGTCTATGCCGCCCCCGACGCGCCAAAGCCCGTGCGGGTGACGATCCTCGTGAGCGGCAAGGACATCCCGCAGCCATCCGCCGCGGCAGACCTCGACCGACTTGCGGGCGGCGTGCCGAGAACCGCCCGCATCCTCGAATCCTTCATCGTCTCGGGCACGTCCCGCGAGGCGGCCGATCCCGTCACCGTCCGCATGCCGCCGCTTCCGGGCCGCGAGCGGATGCTGATCGCCCTCGACAAGCCAGCCGCCGACGCCGCCCCCGTCACGGTGTTCGTGGATGGCCTGGAGCTCACCGGGCCGTTCGACACGCGGCCCGCCACGCAGAAGCGGCTGCTGGCCTGTGCCGCCACGGCCTCGCAGGAGGAGCAGACCCGCGAGGTGCTCGGCCGCTTCCTACGGCGGGCCTTCCGCCGCCCGCTCGAGCCGGGGGAACTCGATCGCCACGCGGCGGCCGTCGATGCCACCGTCAAGGAAGGACGGGCCTGGCAGGATGGCGTGTCGCGGGCGATGCAGGCCGCCCTCTGCTCGCCCAAGTTTCTGTTTCGCGTGGAATCCGACGACCGGCCCGACGCCCCGGAGGCGCGGCCGCTCGACGACCTTCAGCTCGCCTCGCGGCTCTCCTACTTTCTCTGGAGCACGATGCCCGACGACGAGCTGCTCGATCTGGCCGAACGCGGGCAGCTTTCGGCCGGCCTCGAAGGGCAGGTGCGCCGCATGCTGGCCGATGCCCGTGCCGACACGCTCGTGACCAGCTTCGCCATGCAGTGGCTGCAGCTCAAGCGGATCGAATTCATCTCGCCCGACGGCGGTCTGTTTCCGGTGTTCGACAACGGGCTGCGCACCGCGATGATCCGCGAGACGGAACTCTTCGTCGGGAGCATCTTTCGCGAGGACCGGAGCGTGCTCGAATTGATCGACGCCGGCTCCACGTTCGTCAACGGGCCGCTCGCGAAGCACTACGGCCTCGAGGCCGCCTACCGTGCCGCGGGCGGAACCGGCAAGGACTTCCGCCGCGTTCCCTGTGCCGACCGCACGCGGGGCGGGCTCCTCTCACAGGCTGGCATCCTCACGGCGACCTCGAATCCCACCCGCACATCCCCGGTCAAGCGCGGCCGTTGGGTGCTCG
>JBJTSM010000561.1:0-3219 GCA_046076685.1 Planctomycetia bacterium
CCCCGGGCCACCATGTGGCGGGCCACGAACTGCCCCATGAAAAAACCGGCGGCGAGCGTGCCCTGGAGCGTGCGGTCGAGCACGTCGGGCGGACAATCAAGAAACGCCGCCCGCCGCGAATAGGCCGGCACGCTCACGAACACGTCGATCCGCCCGAGGGCCTCGATCGCCCGGGCCACGAGCCGCTCACCGGTGGCCCGATCAAAGGCATCACCAGGAAAAATCACGGCCCGCCGGCCGAGCGATTCGATCTCGGCCGCCGTGGCCCGCAGGTCGTCGTCGGCCACGAGGTCGTTGATCGCCAGATCGGCCCCGGCCCGCGCGAGGGCCACCGCGCAGCCGCGCCCGATGCCCCGCCCTGCCCCGGTCACGAGGGCCATGTTTCCGGCGAGCTTTCCGACGGGGGGCATGTTCACAGGGTCGCTCCTTCATCCAGGGGCCGCGGCCGGCGCGGCAGCGTGAGGGCCACGATGAGACCGGTGCCGACGAGCACCGCGCAGGTGATGAAGCTCGCCCGGAATCCCGTGGCCGGGTCGACCGCACGGCCCACGAGGTCGGCGATCCGGCCGAAGAGCAGGCCGAACGGCGCGGCGAAGACGAGGAGCAGGAGGGCGCAGGCGAGGTTGCGACGCAGGTGGTTCGGCCGGGACGACGAGAGCACATAGTTCGTGATGTAGGCGCCAAACAATTCGCCGCCGCCGTAGATCTGGAAGGTGGCGAGGTAGGCGAGGCCGGTCGCGAAGCAGGCGTAGAGCGGCGTGACGAGGCAGAGGCTGCCCGTGGCGAGCAGGCCGGCGAGCGGATGTGTTTTCGTCATCAGCCAGCCGAGCAGGAGCCCGGCCACCGCCTTCGTGGCGAAGCGGAGGGCCGTCTGATACATGACCAGGTCGCTCGGCACCTCCCCCATCGCCTCGCGGGTGTAGAGCGTGAGGTTCGCCACGCACGGCACGGACGTGTAGATCAGAACGGCGGCGATCGCGGTGCGGCGGAGCAGCGGGTCGCCGAAAAAGCCGACGAGGCGGGCGACGAGCCCGTCGCGATCTCCCGCGTCGGCTGCGGCGACCGCCCGCGGGGGCACCACGAACCGGCTGGCGAGCACGGCGGCGACGAGCATCGGCACCGTGGCGGCGGCGAAGAGCGTGGCGAAGTTGCCCGGAAACGCAGGCGGCGGCGCGAACCGGATGCCGAGCGTCGCGCCGGTGAGCAGCACCTGCGAGCCGAGTGCCCCCACGGCCGCCAGGATCGGGCCGATGCCGTAGGCGAGCGCGAGCGTGCCGCCGCGGCGGCTCTCCGACACGCCGCGGCCGAGCGACTCCCAGACGAGCGCATTGGCCGTGCTCAGCGACAGGCCGTTGATGATCGCCTGCGCGAGCACGACGGCCGACACGACCCGCGGCGAACAGCCGGCCGCGATCGCCGCCACCACCAGCGCCGTGCCCGCCCCGATGCAGAGGTAGGCTGTCACCAGCAGCGGCTTGAGCCAGCCGGGGTGCCGGAAGAACGAGGTCACGAGCAGCGGCGCGAAGAGGAAGAGCAGGTAGAGCACCTCGGGGGCGTTGGCCAGGGCGCTCGAGGCTTCAAGCTGGTCGAGCAGGGCCGCGTGGGTGCCGCCCACGTAGAGCACGGGCGCCGCGAGATAGACCATGCCGACGCAGCCGGAGAAGAGCAGCAGGTTGCGGGTCTGCGTGGCCGCGGGCAGGGCGACGGCGGGGGCCGGGCCGGTTTCCGGTTGGGGCATGGGTTCCTTGCGTCGATGACGCCTCCCGCGGGTCGATCAGCTCGGTCGGACGGCCACCACTTCGATCTCGTACTTCAGCTGGGGCCCGAGGCAATTCACGATCGTCGTGCGGGCCGGATAGGGCTTCGAGAAGACCTCGGCATAGAGCCGGTTGTAGAGTGGCAGGTCGTCGTTGTCGCGGACGTAGTTGCGGGTCTGCACGACGTGGGAGAGGTCGCAGCCGGCCGCGGCGAGCACGCGGCGGACGTTCTCGATCGACCGGCGAAACTCCCCCTCGAACGTGTCGCCGACGATCTTCCCCGTGTCGTCCACCGACGCCTGCCCCGAGATGAAGACCATGCCGCCCACCACCACCACCGGGCTGAACGGCAGGTGGGAGACGGGCATGTCGGGCAGCGTGGGATACGAGATGTCGGGGCGGCTCATGCGATGAAGGCTTTTAGCAGCGGAGGTCGAGGGAATGGCTCATGAATAGGGAGTGCGGATGGCGGCGGGGGGAATCGCCGCGGCCTGGCCCTGCACGAGGTCGATCCGTTGCCGCACGTACTGCCCGAGGCCGAGCACGTCGGCGCCCACGTTGAACACCCGGAAGCCCTCGGCGACGAGGTCCGGCAGCGGCGCGAAGAGGCCGGACGACATCGCGAACTTGCCGGCCGCCCGACAGGCTGCGGCCACCCGCCGGCGGGCCGCGACCACCTCCGGGGCGTCGATCTGCCCCGCCTTGCCGATGCGGTGGCTGAAATCGCCGGGGCCGAAGAGGATGCCGTCGAAGCCCGGCACCGCGCAGATTTGTTCCACCTCTTCGAGCGCCTCGGGCGACTCGATCTGGAGGATCACGATCCGCTCGCGGTTGGCGTGCTCGATGTAGTCGGCCAGCGGCACCATGCAAAAGAGACCGTCGGCGTTGCCGCCGTCGAGGGCCCGCCGGCCCAGCGGGTGGAAGCGGACCCAGTCGACGATCTGCCGGGCTTCGTCGGCGTCGGCGACGTGGGGCACGATGATGCCGGCCGCATCTATCTCGAGCGGGCGGATATAGTCGCTGTAGCTGCCGCGGGCCACCCGCACGAGCGCGTCGATGCCGTGCACCCGGGCCGCCCGCACCTGGTTCTCGAGGCCGATCCAGTCGTTGGGCACGTGCTCCATGCAGAGCCACACGGCGTCCACGCCCCCCATGGCGGCGATCTCGACCGCCCGCGGGTCGCCGAGGTTGATCTTGAGCGAGGTGGGAAGTCCGCCCTCGCGGAGAAGGCGGAGCAGACGGCTGGGCGCAAGCGGCATGGCAACGACCGAGGGGTGCGTGTTGACAGGGACAGCGATGTTATCGCGTCTGCCATGTCATCGCACAAGTCCGGTCGAAAAAGGAAAAAAGGAGACATTTTGCTTTTTCATCCATCGCGTTGAGACGGACTAACTCGTCAGTTGGAAAAAGCAGAATGTCCCCTTTTTTCATCTACGGGGTGGCTTTGAGCCAGCGTTCGAGT
>JBJTSM010000562.1:0-5601 GCA_046076685.1 Planctomycetia bacterium
CCCATCCGAAAGAGCACCAGCGCCCCCGGGCACCGGGCTTTCGCGGCCTCGAACTGCTGCATCATCGGCGACGCCATGGGGCCAAAATGTAGCAGCCTTTGACCGCCCGCGCGATGCCGCGTACAAAACACCCGGTGCGAACGCCGATGAGAGGCCCCTGCGATGGGGGCCTGTGAACCTGGTCAGGGCTTAACCGCAGCAGCCATAAGCAGTCGCTCCTTTGTGCGGTGGGCCTCTCATCGGCGTCCGGCCCGTTCCCCCGCACCGCATGCTTCGGCGCACCCGATCGAGCGCACCACAGTGAGCGCACCATGGCCCAGAGTTCACCAGCCTCCGCCGACGGCGCCTCCGCGGTGACTGGCTACCAGGTGGTCGCCCGCCGGTATCGGCCGCAGCGGTTCAACGAACTCGTCGGCCAGGAGCACGTCGCCCGCGGCCTCTCCGGGGCGATCGAGTCGGGCCGGATCGGCCACGCCTACCTCTTCACCGGCGCCCGCGGCGTCGGCAAGACGAGCGCCGCGCGGATCTACGCCAAGGCGCTCGCCTGTGGCCGACGGGCGGGTGGCGAGCCCTGCAACGCCTGCGACAGCTGTCTGGCGATCGCGGCCGGTCAGGACGTCGACGTGGTGGAGATCGACGCCGCCAGCAACCGCGGCATCGACGAGATGCGGCAGCTGCGGCAGAACGTGGCGGTGCGGCCGGCGCGGGGCCGCTACAAGATCTACATCATCGACGAAGTGCACATGCTCACCCGGGAGGCGTTCAACGCGCTGCTCAAGACCCTGGAGGAGCCGCCGGCGCACGTGAAATTCGTGCTCTGCACCACCGAGCCCGACAAGCTGCCGATCACGATCCTGTCCCGGTGCCAGCGGTTCGATTTCCAGACGGTCGATGCGCCGGCGATCGCCCGCCGGCTCGCGCAGATCGTGGAGGCCGAGGGGGCGCAGGTGACGCCCGAGGCGCTCTCCCTGATCGCCCGCCGTGCCGCCGGCAGCATGCGGGACAGCCAGTCGCTGCTCGAGCAGCTGCTCGGGTCGGCCGCCGGTGCGATCGGCGTGGACGACGTGCACGCCGTCATCGGCACCGGCCGCGAGGAGAAGGTGGGCGCGATCGTCGCCTGCCTCGCGGCGCGGGACGCCCGCGGGGCGATCGCGGCCTTCGATGCGGCCACGGCCGGCGGCGCCGATCCTGGCGGCGTGCTCGAGCAGGTGCTGGCGGCCCTGCGCGACAGCCTGCTGGCCAGCGTCGGCTGCGGCGCCGAACTCATGCTGCAGGGCGACGGGCTCGGCGTGGACCTGGCGGCCCTCGGCCGCGAGACCGGCACCGTCACGCTCCTGGCGATGCTGCAGATCATCGACCAGTCCCTGAGCCGGATGCGGTTGAGCGGGCATGCGACCGTGCTCGCCGAGATGGCGATCGTGAGGCTCGCGAGCCTCGAAGACCTCGACAGCCTCGCCGAGGCGATCGACAGGGTGGGGACGAGTGGTGGCGGCCAACAGAGTGGCCAACAGAGCGGCCAACCCAACTCCGCACCGGCGCGCCGGGAGATGCCGGCGGCGGCCGCCCCACGGCCGGCCGAGCCCGGGCGCGAAAAAAAAACGACCGACCTGACGCCGGCGGCTCCGGTCGCCGCTGAGCAGCCGCCACCCGCGGTCGCGAACGCCGCCGTGCCGCGGCCCGAACATCTGCATGAGTCCGCCGATATTCAGCAGCCTCTTCCGCGGCCCGTCGAGCCGGACGAGCCCGCCGCGCCGGCGCACCCTGTCGGCCTGTCCGCCGCGGAGACGGTGGCGGTGGACCTCTCGACGCTCGATCCGCTCGACGTGTGGCGACGGGGAGCCGAGACCGTGGGCGGTCTGGCGGCCGATTTCGCGGAACTGGCCGGCCGGGCGGAGTGGAAAGGGGACCTGTTGGAGGTCGTGCTCCCGGCGTCGGCCGGCAATGCCGCCTCGTTTCTGCGGCGGCCGGAGATCGCCTCGGCGCTTCTGCGGGTGCTCTCAGAGTTGGCCGGGCGGCCCGTGCGGCCTGCCCTCGTGATCGAGGCGGCCGGTGAGACGGCTGTGCCGGCGGGCGGCAATGGTCGCGGCCCGGTGCCCGCGGAGCGGGGGCGGCCCGTCGCGTCGCAGGCGGCGCTCCTGCGCGAGGCGGCCGAGCATCCGCTCGTGCTGCACGTCCGCTCGCTCTTCGACGCCGCGGTGCGCAAGGTGGAGCCGCCACGGCCGCGGCCGGTGGCCGGACCATCTGCGGCTGCAGACGGTCGGTCGGCCGATGCCGCGGCTCCGGCCGCCGTCGCCGCAGAGGATGAACGGGATCATGCCTCCGGTGATGCGGATGCGCAAGGCTACGGAGGCGTCGATGGCTGAGGAACGGGGACCGGTCACGCGGCTGATCGATTATTTCGCCGACCTGCCCGGGATCGGCCGCAAGTCGGCCGAGCGGCTGGCGTATCACGTGCTCGGCATGTCGCGGGCGGAGGCCCTGGCATTTGCCGATTGCATCCGCGCCGTCAAGGAAAACCTCCGCCCCTGTCGCGTCTGCTTCAACCTCACCGAAAGCGACGAATGCGGCATCTGCCGTGATCCCAAGCGGGACCGCAGCCTGCTGTGCGTCGTCGAGCAGGTTCGCGACCTGCTCGCGCTCGAGGAGGCCGGCGGCTACCGGGGGCTCTACCACGTGCTGCAGGGCAGGGTCGCGCCGCTCGAGGGCACCGGTCCGGCCAAGCTCACCATCGACAGGCTCGTCGAGCGGGTGCGGCAGGGAGGCTTTCGCGAAGTGATCATGGCCACCACGCCGAACGTGGAGGGGGATGGCACGGCGCTCGTGATCGCCGGCCGGCTGGCGGGCCTCCCGGTCGTGCTCACCAAACTGGCCCGCGGCCTGACGGTGGGCGCGTCGCTGCAGCAGGCCAACCGGGAAATGCTCGCCGACGCGATCTCGAGCCGGCAGAAGCTGTAGCGCGGGCCCAAAAAGGGTATTCTTGGGGGGCTCACGGGCCGCCCTTTCCCGGCGGCCACGCGTCGAGAGGAACAGTCATGCGGATGTCGTTCGGCCAGGAAATGCGGATGGCGCAAAAGCAGATGCTTGCGCCGCGCATGATCCAGTCGATGGAGATCCTGCAACTGCCCGTGATGGCGCTCGAGGAGCGGATCGAGCAGGAGATCCAGAACAACGAGACACTCGAGGTGGACGAGCCCGGCCTGGACGAGGCCGGTGGCGGGGCCGCCGCGGCCGACGCGGGGGGCGGGCCCACCGATGCGGCGGCGGAGGCGTCGGCCAAGACCGTCGACGAGCGGCCGCTGATCGTCGATCAGGAGCATGCCAATCGGGCCGACTTCGAGCGGTCGTACGACTGGTCGAGCGAGTATCCCGATTCCGACGACGATCGCAGCCGGCCGTCGGCGACGCAGATCGACGAGGCGGGCGACCGCTATCTCGACGCCATGGCCAACATGGCCGAGCGGCCCGAGACGCTCTCCGATCACCTCCACGACCAGCTTTCCAACTACGACCTCACCGAGGCCGAGCGGCAGGCCGCCGACAAGGTGATCTACAACCTCGATGTCAACGGCTACCTCCCCATGCCGCTCGAGGAATTGGTCGATCCCGACGGCCCGCCGGACCAGCTGCCACAACTGCAGAAGGCGCTCGAGATCGTGCAGGGGATGGATCTGCCGGGCGTCGGCGCCCGCGATCTCCGGGAGTGCCTGCTGTTGCAGATCCGCCCCGAGATGCCGAATTTCCGGCAGCTGCGCCGTCTTGTCAGCGACCACCTCGAGGACCTGGCGGGCAACAAGCTGCCGCTCATCGCGAGGAAGACCGGTTTCTCGATCGAGCAGATCGAGAGCCTGCGGGAGCAGTTGCACGGACTGAAACCGAAGCCGGGGGCCATGTTCACCCAGCCCTTCGTGCCCGTCGTCAAGCCCGACATTTACGTCGATCAGCAACCCGACGGCACCTGGAAGGTGCGGCTGGAGGAGGTCGATCTGCCGAACCTGCGGATCAGCCCCACCTACCGGGAGATGCTCCATGCCGCCGACACCCCCGCCGCCACGCGCGAATACATCAAGCGGAAGATCAACGCCGCCCAGTGGCTGATCGAGTCGATCGAACAGCGCCGCAGCACGCTGCTCAAGACCACGCAGGCGATCGTCGATCACCAGACGCGGTTCCTGACGGACGGTCCCGAAGCCATCGAACCGCTGAAGATGCAGCAGATCGCCGACCGCATCGGCATGCACGTGACCACCGTCAGCCGGGCCGTCGACGACAAGTGGCTGCAGACCCCGCGCGGCGTCTTTCCCCTGAGGAAGTTCTTCGTGGGGGGCACCGTGAGTGCCGACGGCGACGAGGTGGCCTGGGACGCCGTCCGCGTCAAGCTGCAGGAGATCATCGACCACGAGCCGAAGGACAAGCCCTACAGCGACGACGATCTGATCAAGATCCTGGGAAAGCAGGGGATCACCGTGGCCCGTCGCACCGTGACGAAATACCGCAATGCGATGGACATCCCCTCCTCCCGGCAGCGCCGCGACTGGAAGCTCGTCCGCGACGCCAAGCCCGTCGACGCCCCGCCCGCCGCGGAGCCCGAGGCGGCCGAGTGACGGGGGCGGGATCGGCCGCCCGCGCCGACTTGTCGATTTGGAAGCCGGGCTTCTACCATGCCGGCAGTGGCGGTCGCGATGAAACGGCCGCCGGCCCCGACAGGGATCGACGATGCGCTGCCCATTTTGCCGAAGTGACAACGACCGTGTCATCGATTCACGGGCGGGAGACGACGGCACCTCGATTCGCCGGCGCCGTGAATGCGTCTCCTGCCGCCGTCGGTTCACGACCTACGAGCGGGTGGAACGCCAGCTGCTCTCGGTGGTGAAGAAGGGGGGCGACCGCGAGCCCTTCGACCGCGACAAGATCAAGCGCGGACTGGCAAAGGCCTGCTGGAAGCGGCCGGTCACCGAGGACGACATCGAGGGAGTGGTGTCGGCGCTCGAGTCGGAACTCTACGGCAGCTACGAGACGGAGGTTCCCAGCGTGGTGCTCGGGGAGCGGCTGATGGAGCTGCTCAAGTCGCTCGACACCGTGGCCTACGTCCGGTTCGCCAGTGTCTATCGGGAGTTCAAGGACGTGCGGGATTTCGTGGAGGAACTGGAGCCGATCCTCGCCGAATCCCCGTCTTTACCTCAGGATCGGACGTAGTCGCCCGACTGGCCGCCTGTTTTCGAGTCGACCCGCACCTCTTCGATCGCCATGCCGCGGTCGATCGACTTGCACATGTCGTAGATCGTCAGCGCCGCGGCCGTCACGGCCGTGAGCGCCTCCATCTCGACGCCGGTGCGGGCCGTCGCCCGCACGACCGCCTCGACCACGACCTGCCCGGGCTCGGCGAAGGAGAGCGACAGCTCGACCGCATCGAGCGGCAGCGGGTGGCAGAGCGGCACGATGTCGCTGGTGCGCTTGGCCGCCATGATGCCGGCGAGCCTCGCGGTGGCGATGGCGTCGCCCTTCTCGAGCTCCTGTTCGCGGATGCGACGGATCGTCTCCGGCAACGCCCGCAGCCGGGCCGAGGCACGGGCCGTGCGAAGGGACACCGGCTTTGAGCCGACG
>JBJTSM010000563.1:0-4261 GCA_046076685.1 Planctomycetia bacterium
TCCGCCGGTTCAGCCAGACCATCAGGAAGCCGACGATCGGCGCCATCGTCAGGCAGGCGAGGGTGAGCTGCCAGGAAATGCAGAAGGCGCCGGCCAGGCAGGCGATGATCTTCAGGGGCTCCGTGATGGCCCCGCCGTAGACCGCCGTGATGCCCGCGGCCAGCATGTCGGTCGTGTGGGTGAGCTGCGCCATGAAGCCGGCCGACCCCTGCCGCATGAACTGGGCCCTGTCGAGTTCGATCGCCTTGTCGAACACCCGCAGCCGCAGGTCACGGCTGATGTTCATCGCCACCCAGCCCACCATCAGCGTGCCGGCCAGGAGAAAGCCGTGCTTCAGGAACGTGCTGAAGACGATCAGGCTCACGACGAGCAGGACCGTCTGGAACGGGTCCTTCGGCAGAAACCGCTCGAGCCACGGTGCGAGCTTGCGGGCCGAGAAGACGACAGCCTCGTCGCGACGGCGATCCAAGACGATGGTGTCGATGCGGCTGCGGGCCTTCGTGGCGGCGGCGGCGTCGAGTGTTCCGGCGTCCAGCGTCGCCTTCAACTCCGACGCCTCCCGATCGGCGGCCTCGATCCGGCCTTGCGCGTCACTGATGCGGCGGCCATTCCACGACTGCAGCGACTCGCCGTTGAGCGTCACTTCGATGACCGGAAAGAGGGCGGCGATATTCGCGCCCCACAGCCCGGCGACGCAGGCGGAGCAGAAGAAAGCGGCGAGCAGGAAGGGCCAGCTTTTGACGGCGTCTCGAAGCGCTCGAAGGAATTGATTCATGAACCGCGGCTTTCGGCGTGCCTGTGAGGAATGCTCCTCCAGCATCGGAACGACCGGGCCTTCGTCCCTACCGGCGTCGGAGGAAGACGGCACGGGCAGGATGCAGCGGGACGGGCAAAATGGGACGACTGTCCCGATGCGCGATCCCGTGCGGGGTGGGAAGGTAGGGATCGCCCCGCCCCGTGGCAAGCGGAAATGGCCGCAGGAAGCGGTTGTTTTAGCCGCGTCCGGCCCGCAGTTCGGCAGCCAGGACCGTGTTGGCCAGGAGCATGGCCACCGTCAAGGGCCCCACTCCCCCGGGGACCGGAGAGATCCAGCCGGCGACGCCGCGGACCGCGTCGTAGTCGACGTCCCCGACGAGCCTGCCGGCTCCGTCCGGACCGGTGATCCTGTTGATGCCGACGTCGATCACCGCCGCCCCGGGCTTGACCATCTCGGCGGTGATCAGCCGCGGCCTGCCCACGGCGGCCACGAGGATGTCGGCCTGCCGGGTCACGGCTGCCAGATCGGCCGACCGGCTATGGCAGATCGTCACCGTCGCGTCGCCGCCTGGGCCTCGCGCTGCCAGCAGCAGCGCCAACGGTTTGCCGACGATGTCACTGCGGCCGACGATCACCGCATGGCGGCCCGCCGTTTCGATGCCGGCATCGATCAGCATCCTCTGCACGCCCGCAGCGGTGCAGGGCACGAACCGGGGCCGCCCCTGGGAAAGCAGACCGGCGTTCTCCGGGTGGAAACCGTCGACGTCGCGGTCGGGAGGCACGGCATCGAGCACCGCGACGGCATCGACATGCTCCGGCAGGGGCAACTGCACGAGGATGCCGTCGGCGGGGCCGTGCGCGTCACGGGCGATGGCCGTCACGAGTGCCACCAGTTCCCCGGTGGTCGCCGCGGCCGGCATGCGGATCACCTCGGAGTCGATGCCCACGCGAGCCGCCGCGGCGGCCTTGCTCTTCACGTAGGAACCGCTGGCCGCGAGATCGCCCACGAGCACGACCACCAGGCGCGGCCGCCGCCCGAACATCGCCGCGAACGTCTCCGCTTCCGTCCGCAGGGAGTCTTCGATCCGTGCCGCCAGCGCCCGGCCATCGAGGAGGTTGGCTGTCATGACGCCGCCCCGCCTGCATCGACCGCCCGGCCGGCGCCGCCCTGCTCGTGCATGTACATCATCCGCAGCTGGTGCTGGATTTCCTCGAGCATCCGCCGCTCGTCCTCGGTGAGGTTTCCCGCCGTCTTCTGCTCGAGCATCGCGAGCGTCTCGATGAAGTGCCGGGCCGTCGGCAGGTTGCGGTGCGCCTGCTTGGTGATCGGATTGGGAATGCGGCCGAGTGCCATCAGGGCCTGCGTGAAGAGCGTATGGGCGAGAAACTCGAACGTCGCCGGCGGTGCGTGCCCGGCGACCTCACCGTCCGGCTCGCCAGCGTCATCATGGGTGTCGTGCATGCTCATATGCTCCTGTCGATGCTCCCGGCGATCATCCTGGCGGGTCCGTGGACGCCAAGCCCGGCGCAGGCGTCCCCGCGGAGTTCAGACCTCGGCCACCCAGGCGCTGCCGGCATGCCGCTCCACCGCGGCCGCCACGAGCCCGGCAAAGAGTGGGTGGGCCGCCGTGGGCTTGCTCTTGAATTCCGGATGAAACTGGACGGCGACGAACCAGGGGTGATCGGTCAGTTCCACGATCTCGACGAGCGAACCGTCGGGGCTCGTGCCCGCGATCACGAGCCCGGCCTGCTCGAGTTGCCGGCGGTACTTCTGGTTGAACTCGTACCGATGCCGGTGCCGTTCGGAGACCTGCTGCCGGCCGTAGGCCGCGGCCGACCTCGTGCCGTCGGCGAGCACGGCGGGCTGGGCGCCCAGCCGCATGGTGCCCCCCTTTTCGAGCACGCCATGCTGCTCTTCCATCAGGGAGATCACCGGGTAGGGCGTGTCCTTCGCGAATTCCGTGGAGTGCGCGCCGGCCATCCCGGCGCAATTCCTCGCCACGTCGATGACGGCGCACTGCATGCCCAGGCAGATGCCGAGGAGCGGCATCCGCCGCTCCCGCGCGAAGCCGATCGCCTCCACCTTGCCCTCGATGCCCCGCTCGCCGAACCCCCCCGGCACGATGAGCCCGTCGAAGCCGGCCAACAGCCGCTCGGCCCCCTCCCGCTCGATGTCCTCGCTCTTGATCGGCTGCACCCGCACCTGCGTGCGATGGGCGATGCCGCCGTGATCGAGCGCCTCGTAGATGCTCTTGTAGGCGTCGCGGTGCTCGGCATATTTGCCCACCAGGGCGATCGATACCTCGTGCTCCGGATTGCGGAGACGGTGCAGCAGGTCGTGCCATTGCTCGAGGTCAGCCGGGCCGGCCTGAAGCCCGAACCGGCGCAGCACGAGTTCGTCGATGCGGTTCGACTGGAGCGACAGCGGGACCTCGTAGATCGAGAAATCCTTGTCGCGTTCCTCGATCACGGCATCGAGCGGCACGTTGCAAAACAGCGCGATCTTCTCCCGGTCGGAGACGTCGAGGGTCCGCTCGGTGCGGCAGACGAGGACGTCGGGCTGGATGCCGATCTGCCGCAACAGGCCGACGGAGTGCTGCGTCGGCTTGGTCTTGAGCTCGCCGGCCGCCTTGAGATACGGCACGAGCGTGAGATGGATGAACATGCAGTTCTCGCGGCCCACCTCGAGCGGAATCTGGCGGATGGCCTCGAGGAACGGCAGGCTCTCGATGTCTCCCACCGTGCCGCCGATCTCGGTGATCACCACGTCCGTCTCGGCGTCGCCGAGGTTCGTGATCATCTCCTTGATCTCGTTGGTGACGTGCGGAATCACCTGCACCGTCTTGCCGAGAAACTCGCCGCGCCGCTCCTTGTTGATCACCGAGAGGTAGATCTGGCCGGTGGTGTAGTTGCTCCGCCGCGTCAGCGGCATCGAGGTGAACCGCTCGTAGTGGCCGAGATCGAGGTCCGTCTCGCTGCCGTCGTCGAGCACGTAGACTTCGCCGTGCTGGTAGGGGCTCATCGTCCCCGGATCGACGTTGATGTACGGGTCGAGCTTCTGCATCTTGACCCGCAGGCCGCGGGCTTCGAGCAGCATGCCGATCGAGGCACTCGTGAGCCCCTTGCCCAGCGAACTGACGACGCCGCCGGTCACGAAAATATGCCTGGTCACTGCTGCGAGCTCCTTCCCGTCCGCCGGTTTCCAAGACGCCTCGGTGCCACGCCGTGGCCCCGTGCGGATTCGGATTGAACCAGCCGCTCACCGGCCGGTCAAATGACCATCGTCCCGGCGGGGAAACGAACGGTCGGCGCGTGCCGCCGGGCCGCGTGCGGCGGCGGCGCGGCACCGAGGCATCGTGTAGAGTAGGGGGATGATCCAGCCCTCCACCAGCCGTCCGAGCCCTTCTTGCATTCCCCGTCGGCGTGGGTCTCACCACCGCCGGTCTTGCGGCAGCAATCGGCTTCTTCCTTCACCGTGACGCCGAGATCCGCCACGAGGGCAGTG
>JBJTSM010000564.1:0-12647 GCA_046076685.1 Planctomycetia bacterium
CGGCGTTGAGCCAGCCGAGGAGCGACTCGCCGAGGGCGTAGCGGTCGTAATCGATCTCGGCGATCGCCGCCGCGCGAGTGGTGTCGGCCAGCAGTCGTGCAAACCACGGCTCGAGGCCGATCCCGTCGCGGGCCGAGCAGGAGAGGATGGCCGCGGCCGGGTTCACCCGCGAGAGCGACTCCCGCAGCCGCTCGTGCCGCGCGGCGTCGATCAGTTCGCACTTGTTGACGACGATGATCTCCGCCTCCTCCAACTGCTTGCGGTAGATGTAGCCCACGTGGTCGGAGAGCTTCGCGGGGGCGAGCCCGAGCACCCGCTCGGCCCGCAGCGGATCGACGACCACGCTCATCGGCGCCACCGTGAAGCGGTCGCCGTAGATCTGCTCGAGCGGCAGCGTGACCGTGGCGACGAGGTTGGTGCAGCTGCCCACCGGCTCGGCGATGAGCACGTCGGGGGCCGTCTCGCGCACGAGCGACTCGGCCGCCTCGACGAGCGAGGTGAACCGGCAGCAGAAGCAGCCGCCGACGATCTCCTCGACCGGCATGCCGTGGGCCGCCGCCAGCGCCGTGTCGACGAGCCCTCCGCCCTGGTCGTTGGTGACGAGTCCCACGCGGAGGCCGCGGGCGGTGAGCCATTCGGCCAGCCGCAGGATCGACGTCGTCTTTCCCGCTCCCAAGAAACCTCCGACCATCACGTAGCGGGCTTTCCCGGCGGGATCGTGCGCGGCGTTCATGAGTCGTCTCCTGTGTCGAGGTCGGCGGCCGGACGATCGCCCGCGGCGGCGTGGCCTTGCGGATCATGGTAGCGGGAGGCCTGCAGCCGATCGATCGTGGCGGTGAGCAGGGCGACGTAGCCGTGCACGTCGAGATGGCCCGGGGCGGGCGTCCCATGCACGGCGTAGAGCCAGCCGGCGCCGTAGGGATCGGAATGCGTCAGGCAGGCCTCGGCGGTCAGGGCGGGATTGGCCGCGGTGAGCGTGCCATCGACCACGCAGAAGAGGTCGCTGACCGCCTTGAAGCCCTCGACCGTGCCGAGCCGCTGGCCGCCACTCACCGGCCGGCCCGTCTCCACCTCGAGCACCATCTCCACCAGTTCGCCGAGCATCCGCGTGGCGAACTTCGTGAAGCCGACGTGCCAGAGCCGCGGAGAGTCGTCGCCCGCCGCCCCGGCGGCGGCGTCCGCAGGCCGCATCCAGAAGTGCGACGGTGCGTAGCGGCAGTCGACCGGGAACCGCGCCGAGAAATGGGCATGCCGAAAGCGGACGGTTTCCATCGCTCGAATGTTAGCCGCGTGCGGCCTGCCCCCGCAACGCACCGAGCCGGTCGAGCAGTCGGCGGATGTCGGCCGGCAACGGGCTCGTGAAGCGGAGGTCGGCGCCGGTTTCGGGATGCACGAAACCCAGTTCGGCCGCGTGCAGCATCACCCGCGGGGCCTGCGACGTATCCTCCACCTTCATGCCGCGGGGGGCGGCATAGACCCGCTCACCGCAGACCGGGTGACCGATCTCGGAGAGGTGGATGCGGATCTGGTGGGTGCGGCCGGTCTCCAGACGGCACTCCACCAGCGTGAAGGCGTCGCCGAAGTGCTCGACGGGCTGCACGTGCGTGACGGCGAGTTTTCCCTCGTCGGTGCCCGAGGAGCCGCGGCGGCCGTCGCCGCGGTCGCGAACCAGGTGCGTGCGGATCGTGCCCGCGCCGACCCGCCCCACGCAGACGGCGAGATACCGGCGGTGCGTCGTATGCGCCCGGAACTGTTCGGCGAGAATCCGTTCGGCCGGCACCGTGCGGGCGAAGACGACCAGGCCGCTCGTCTCCCGATCGATGCGGTGCACCGCCCGCACCGGCGGGATCCGCATCGGTTTGCGGCCGCGCGTGCCGTGCCGGGCAAGGAGGTGCTTGGAGATCGCGTCGGGCACCAGTTCGTCGAGCGTGGGCTGCACCTGCCGGCGCCGCGTCGGCCAGGAGAGTTCCTCGGTGTGACGGGTGGTGGTGATGCCGGTCGGCTTGTCGACGACGACGACCTGGTCGTCGAGGTGCACGACCCGCACGTCGTCGGCCTTCGGCGGCGCTGCAGCGGCCGCCGCGAGCACCTTGACGACCTCGCCATCCTTCAGCCGCCGCGCCACGTCGGTGCAGATGTTGCCATGGATCATCACGTGCCGCGACCGCACGAGCTTCTGCACCTGCGACCAGCTCGTGCCGGCGGTCTTGCCCCCCGCCAGCTTCGCCCGCAGGAACGCCGCGAGCGTCTGGCCACGCTCGGCCGCGGTGACGTGATGCACGGTGCCGGGGGTCGGTTTCATACGTCGAAATCTACCACGCCCGGCTTGACCGGGGTTTGGGCGGTTTTTCACTCTGTGGGGAGGCCTCGGTTCGGCAGCCTCCCCAGGCGAGCCGCTTTCTTCCTTATCGCGAGGACCTCCTTCCGTGCCCGGGACATGCGTTATCGGTCTGCAGTGGGGCGACGAAGCCAAAGGCAAGCTCGTCGACATCCTCACCGAAGACCACGAGATCGTCGTCCGCTACCAGGGCGGCGCCAACGCCGGCCACACCGTCGTCTCCAACGGCCAGACCTGGAAGCTCTCGCTCATTCCCAGCGGCATCCTCCGTGACAACGTCGCCTGCGTGATCACCGGCGGCGTGGCCCTCGATCCCGCCAGCGTGATCAAGGAGATCGACGGGCTCGAGGCCCGCGGTGTTCGCGTCGAGGGCAAGCTGCGGATCAGCGACCGGGCCCACCTCGTGTTCCCGTGGCACGTCGCCGAGGACAAGCTGCTCGACGGCAGCCTGTCGGGCGGCGAGGCGATCGGCACGACCGGCCGCGGCATCGGACCGTGCTACCGCGACAAGGTGGGGCGGTCGCTGGCGATCCGCCTCGGCGACCTCTACCGCGACGAGTTCCGCGGACGGCTCGAGCACATTGTGGGCATCAAGAACCAGCGGCTCGCGGGCTGGCGGCCCGCCGGTGGCGCCGCGGTCGGGCCGCTCGACACCGCCGCGATCCATTCGCAATTCATGGGGTATGCGGAGCGGCTGCGGCCCTTCGTGGCGGACACCACGGCCTACCTGCTCGACGCGATCGAGGGGGGCAGCCGGATGCTCTTCGAGGGGGCGCAGGGCGCGCTGCTCGACATCGACCACGGCACGTTCCCCTTCGTCACGAGCAGCAACTCCTCCGGCGTCGGCGTGGCGAGCGGGTCGGGCGTGCCGGGGCGGTGGATCGAGCGGGTGATCGGCGTGGTGAAGGCGTATTCTACGCGGGTCGGCGGCGGACCGATGCCGACCGAACAGACCAATCAGATCGGCGAGCATCTCCGGGAGCGCGGCCGGGAGTATGGCACCGTGACGATGCGGCCGCGGCGGTGCGGCTGGTTCGACGCCGTCGCGGCCCGTTACACGGCCCGGCTCTCGGGGGTGGACGAACTGGCCGTGATGCTTTTGGACGTGCCCGGCGGCCTCGACGAACTGAAGATCTGCACGGCCTACATGGTGGACGGCCGGCAGACGAGCCACTTCCCCAGCCACGTGGACGACCTCAAGAAGGCCGTGCCTGTCTACGAGACGCTGCCCGGCTGGCGCGAGGAACTGTCCACGTATCGCAGCCACGACTCGCTGCCGGCGGCCGCGAAAGCGTATGTTGCCCGGATCGGAGAACTGCTCGGCCGCCCCGTGTCGATCGTGTCGGTCGGCCCCGACCGCGAGCAGACGATCTTCTGCGACCGCACCGCCCACCCGTCGAAATCATGGCCACGTCCCCCGCACCGCGCGCCGGCGAACGCCTGATGCCGGCCCCGGCCGGCACCGCGGCCGAGGCGGCCATGCCGGCCCGTCGGCCCCGGCACATCGCCATCATCATGGACGGCAATGGTCGGTGGGCCGTGCAACGCGGCCTGCCGCGGATCGAGGGGCACCGCCGCGGCGTGACGAGCGTCCGGCGGGTCACCGAGCACTGCGCCCGCTCAGGCATCGAGCAGCTCACGCTCTACTGCCTCTCCAGCGAGAACTGGCGGCGGCCGGCCCACGAGATCGACCTGCTGATGCAGTTGCTCGAGCAGTATCTCATCGATGAACGGCCGCTGCTCATGCGCGAACGCATCCGCCTCTCGATGATCGGCCACCGCGACGGCCTGCCCGCCTCCACGCTCGAAGAACTGGATCGCACCGTCGCCCTCACTTCCGGCAACGACGGCCTGCGGCTCTGCCTGGCCATCAACTACGGCTCGCGGGCCGAGATCGTCGATGCCATGCGGAAGCTGGCGCGGGACGTCCGCGAGGGCGCGATCGATCCGCACGCGATCGACGAGGCCGCCGTCGCGGCACGTCTCGACACCGCCGGCATGCCCGATCCCGACCTGCTCATCCGCACGGCGGGCGAGATGCGGATCAGCAACTTCCTGCTCTGGCAGATCAGCTATGCCGAACTGTGGATCACCGACGTGGCCTGGCCCGACTTCGCGGAGCCGCATCTCGACGCCGCCATCGCCGCGTTCGCCGGCCGCGAACGTCGCTTCGGAGGCTTGAGCAACTCGTGACCGCCCGCGATCCGACATCGCCGCCGACCTCCGGTGCCTTCGCATCCCGCCTCGCGTTCGCCGGCGGAATCATGGCGGCTTTCGCGGCCTTGGCGTGGGCCGACTGGCGGGGCCTCGGCGGCGCGCAGCCCTCGTGGTGGCTCCTGCCGGTGGCGATCGTGCTGGCTGTCGGCGGAGTCGACGAGATGGTGCGGCTGTTCGCGGCGCGAAACGTGGCCCTGTCCGGCTGGCTGCTGCGGCCGGCGGTGGTGGCCGTGGTGCTGTCGGCCGCGGCCGGTGCGGAGGCCTTCGCGTCGTCGATGGCCGCGGCTTCGCCGACGGCGGCGATCGCCTGGTCGGCCGTGGTGGTCATCTTCGCGGTCATCGTGCTGTTTCTCGTCGAGATCGCCGGCTATCGGCCGCACGGAGGGGCGATCGAGCGGCTCGCCGCCGGAACGCTGACGGTCGTGTTGCTCGGGCTGCCGCTCGCCTGCCTCGTGAGCCTGCGGCTGCTCTGCCGGGAAAACCTCGGTCCCGAGCAGACCGGCCCGGGCCATCTGGGCATGCTGCCACTCGTGAGTCTGGTGGTGGTGGCGAAGGCCGGTGACATCGCGGCCTATCTCGGCGGCTCGCTCTTCGGCCGGAATCGGATGGCCCCCACGCTCAGTCCGGGCAAGACCTGGGAGGGGGCGGCGGCGGCGCTGGTCGGATCGCTGGCGGCGGCCTGGGTCGTGCTCGACCGGCTCGGCACGCCCCGGGCGGCCGGACCCTGGGGCGGCTGGCTGGTCTTTGGGCTCTGTGTGGGGCTGGCGGCCATGGCGGGCGACCTGGCGGAATCACTGCTCAAGCGGGAGTGCGGGGCCAAGGATTCGGGCCGGTCGCTCGGCGGTCTGGGCGGTTTCCTCGACCTCGTCGATTCGCTGCTCTTCGCAGCTCCTGTGGCCTGGCTGTTGTGGGTGGTCGGGGGGCGTTGAAGAACACGTTTTTCCGAGGAAAATCACGGTTCTGGGCCTGAAGGCACCTGCGCGGGTATACTCCGGGCATTGTCCCGCTCCCTCCAGACCGTGGGCGTGTCACACGCCGACGGGCCTCGATGTCCCGCACGTCCATCGCGGTCGTCGATTCCAAGCGGCTTGTGGCCGTCTTCGGGCCGAGAGACCAGCACCTCCGCCGCATCCGTTCCGCCCTGGGGGTGGGAGTATCGGCCCGCGACGACTCGATCCAGATCGAGGGAGAGGAGGCGGCCGTCCTCCGGGCGGCGGAGATCTTCGAGCAGCTCGATCGGATCGCGCGGGACCATGGCACCGTCGAGGTCGCCGACGTCACCCAGCTGTTGTCGGCGGCGACGGGATCGTCCCAGCAGGTGCCACGCGACCCGATCGAGGTCCACCGGCCGGATCGGCAGGTGCAGCCGCGGTCGGCCGGGCAGGCGGCCTACGTGAAGGCGATCCGCGAGCACGACGTCGTCGTTTGCAGCGGCCCGGCCGGCAGTGGCAAGACGTTCCTCGCCGTCGCCATGGCGGTGTCGTTTCTGCGGTCGGAGCAGGTGCGCAAGATCGTGCTCGTGCGGCCCGCCGTGGAGGCCGGAGAGAGCCTCGGCTATCTGCCGGGCGACCTCCAGGCCAAGATCAACCCCTATCTGCGGCCGCTGCTCGACGCGCTGCGCGAGATGATGGATTACGAACTGCTCAAGCGGCTCACCGAGCAGGACATCGTGGAGATGGTTCCGCTGGCCTACATGCGCGGCCGCACGCTCAACAACGCCTTCATCATCCTCGACGAGGCGCAGAATACGACCGTCTCCCAGATGAAGATGTTTCTCACCCGGCTGGGGGTCGGCTCGAAGATGGTGATCTCCGGCGACACCACGCAGATCGACCTGCCATCGAACCGGCGCAGCGGCCTGGTCGACGCGATGGAGCGGCTGGAGCGGGTCCGCGGGTGCGGCCGGGTGCAGCTCGGCGGCGTCGACATCGTCCGCCATCCGCTCGTGCAGCGGATCGTCGAGGCCTACGGCGACTGAAACCCCATGACCATCGCCCCATCTTCGTTCCGTCGCCGTGCCAGACGCGGCTCCTCCGTGGAAGGGCCGCAGGGTTTCTGGGGCACGATGCTCGAGAACCTGTCCCGCTCGGACGTGCTGCTCAGGCTCGCCCTCTGCCTCGGGGCCGGGATGGTGCTCCTGTTGTTGATGCACGGCTGGGCGGAGCCGTTTCCCTTCCGCGAGGGGATGGTGCCGCCCCGGGGCATCGTGGCCCGCGTGCCGTTTGAGAAACCCGACGCGGAGCGCACCCGGACGGCGCAGGAACGCGCGGCTGCGCAGGTGCGGGTGGTCTACTCGCAGGACAAGGCACCGATCGTGCGGCTGCGGGACGGCCTGAAGAACCGCATCGCCGAGATCGCGGCGTCGGAGTCGGTGACGGCGTCGTCGAAGACGGCCTGGCTCGAGTTCGCGCCCGAGGCGGCCGCCGTGATCGACAAGCTGGTCGCCGCCGCCGAAAAGCCGGCGGTCCGTGAACCGCCGGTGGCTCCCGAGCCGCCCGCGGCTGCTCAGCCGCCTGCGCCGGAAGCGCCGGCCGGCGCGGATTCGACCGACTCAACAGCCAAGGACGCTACCGACAAGCCGGCCGAACAAGCGGCCGACAAGCCGGCCGACAAAGCGGCCGAGCAACCGGATAAGCGTGTGGTCGAGGCGGAGCAGGGGTTTCAGCGGTTTCGCGCCCGGATCGACACGAAGGAGCGGCTCCTCGAGTGCGAGAAGGCGATCGATCGCAGCTTCGCCGACCTCGAGGCGACGGGCGTGCTCGAGAAGATCCAGCACGGCATCGACGAGGGCAGCCAGACGGAGATCGACGTCCACCCCCTGGGCAACGCCGCCGAGATCACGCGGGCCCAGGTGGCCGACGTGCTGCTCGGAGAGGCGAAGGTTCGTCTGCGGGCGCGGCTCGACGAGGAGCTCGGCGAGGGTCCGCTGGCCAGCCGGGTCTGCGCGTGGGTGGAGCAGCGACTGCCCGGCACGCTCGAGATCGACCGCGAGGCGACGACGAAGGCCAAGAAGGAGGCGGTCGAGAAGACCCCGCAGCAGTTCGTCCGCTATGCGGCCGGCGACCTGCTGGCCGACGCGGGCGCGCCACTGCATGGCGACGATGTCCAGCTGCTCGAGCGTGAACACCGGGAATACCTCCGGCAGCAGGATACCCGGCAGCGGATCAGCCGGGCGCTGGCGCTCTTCGGGCTGTTCGCGGCGATGTTCGCCCTGTCGGGGTTCTACATCCATCTGCATCACCGGGAGGTGCTCGCCGATCTCGGCCACGTGGCCACGCTCGTCGGGCTGTCGGTCGTCACGGTCGTGCTCTGCCTGCTCTCGGCCGACGAGGCATGGCGTGCCGAGATCGTGCCGCTGCTCGTCTTCGCCATGACCGTGGCGATCGCCTACGACGAAGACGTCGCGCTGCTGCTGGCCGCCGAGGTGGCGCTGGTCGTGGTGGTGGGCCTCGGCCGCGGCTTGGCCGATTACGTCACGCTGGCGGCGGCCGCGGCGGCGATGGTCTTCTGGATGGGGCGGATCCGCAGCCGCAGCAAGCTCATCTACGTCGGCCTCTGGGCCGGGGCGGTGGCGATCGCCACGCAGGTCGGCGCCAATCTCCTCGAGGAGCGGCCGCTCGACACGCAGCTGCTCTACGAGGCCGGCCGGACGGGCGTCTGGACCCTGCTGGCCGGTTTTCTGATGACCGGTCTCCTGCCCTTCATCGAACGCTCGTTCGGCGTGCTCACCGACCTGAGCCTGCTGGAGGTGGGCGACGTGGCCCATCCGCTGCTGCAGGAGCTCGTCCGCCGCGCCCCGGGCACCTACAACCACTCGATCAACGTGGCGAGCATCGCCGAGGCGGCGGCCGAGGCGATCGGCGCCCGCGGCCTCCTGGTGCGGGTGGGCGCCTACTTCCACGACGCGGGCAAGATGCTCAAGCCCGCCTACTTCATCGAGAACCAGGGGCAGGAAAACCGGCACGAGTCGCTCGTGCCGGCGATGAGCACGCTGATCATCATCGCCCACGTGAAGGAGGGCGTGGAACTGGCGCGGCAATACAACCTGCCGCAGCCGATCGTCGATCTCATCGCCGAGCACCACGGCACGACGCTCGTGGAGTTCTTCTACCGCCGGGCGACGGAGCTGTCGCAGACCGATCCGAACGGCACCGAGATCGACGAGCAGAGTTTCCGCTATCCGGGGCCGAAGCCGAGCTCCCGCGAGTCGGCCGTGCTGATGCTCGCCGACGCCGTCGAGAGCGCCAGCCGCGCCCTCACCGAGCCGACGCCGGCCCGCATCGCCAGCCTCGTCCACGATCTCGCCATGAAGCGGCTGCTCGACGGACAGTTCGACGAATGTGGCCTGACGCTCGAGGAGCTCGAACTCATCGAGCGGAGCCTCGTGAAGAGCCTGACGGCCGTCTACCACGGCCGCGTCAAATATCCCGACCAGAGGACGGCATAGTGGCTCGACCCCGCGGCCGCCCGGCCTCCCCGCCCTCGCGGTCGGCGATCGTCGTCGAGGTGAGCGACCGGCAGAAGCTGCTCCGCGTTTCGGCCGGCGGGCTCGAGCGGCTGGTCCGCCGGGCGCTGGCCGCCGAGGGCGTCGATCGGGCCGAGATCGGGATCGTGCTGGTCGACGACCGGCGGATCGCGGCCGTCCATCGCCGCTGGCTGGGCGTGCCGGGGCCCACCGACGTGATCACCTTCGACCTCTCCGCCGGAGCCGCGGGCCCGGCCGACGGCGGCCCGCTTGCCGGCGACATCGTGGTCAGCACCGAGACCGCCCGCCGTATGGCCCGCGCCGTCAACTGGACGCCGCGGCAGGAACTCGCCTACTACGTCGTCCACGGCATCCTGCATCTCACGGGCCACGACGACCATGATCCGGCCGACCGCCGCGCCATGCGGGCCCGCGAGCGGGCGGTGATGAAGGCCTGCGGACTGCCGCCCCCGCCTCGCACCAGACCCGCGGCGTTCGCGGGCACCCGGCCATGAACTCGAGCGCGGCAGTCGGACTCGAGTCTGCGGTACTGCTGCTCGTGCTGGCGAGCGTGGCGGCGGTGCAGGCCCGCAGCGTCCGCGGTGCCCAGCGTCATCGGATCCAGGAGCTCTGCAAGCGGCGCGGCACGCCGGCACACTACGAGCAGATCGTGGCGGCCAGCGAGACGATCGCCTTCAGTGCCGCGTCGGTGGTGGTGATCGCGGCGGTCGTGGCCACGCTGCTGGCGGCCCGCGGCCTGTTCGCGGCCTCCGGCGGGCACCTGGTGCTCGAGGTCTCGGCCGTGACCGGCTGGATCGCGCTGGTCTGGCTCGTGCTGGTGGTGGTGCCGATGCTCGTGACGAAGTTCGCGGGGCCGTGGATCGTGGTGGTCACATGGCGGCTCTGGCGGCCAGTG
Organism: Planctomycetia bacterium; assembly: GCA_046076685.1. GTDB lineage: Bacteria > Planctomycetota > Planctomycetia > Pirellulales > UBA1268 > CAMCQY01. Next base: position 9,937 of record JBJTSM010000564.1, read on the forward strand.
GTCGGTCTCGTGTCGCCGGTGGTGGGATTGCTCGGCAGCATGGCGTCGGCGCTCGGACGTGCCGTCGCCGGCCGGGGTGGCGACGAAGCCGGCGGCGAACGCCCCCAGGACGAATTGCGGCTCGTCGTCGACGAGGCGCATCGCGAGGGACGTATCGAGGGAACGGCCCGGGACATGATCAGGGGCGTGATCGGGCTCGACGAGATCCGCGTGGCCCAGATCATGACGCCCCGCACGCAGATGATCGCGATTCCGCTGGCGGCCGATTGGGACGAGGCGGTGCGGCTGGCGGCCGAGAGCGGCCACACGCGGCTGCCGGTGTGGGATCGTTCCTCAGACGACGTCGTCGGCATGCTGCACACCCGCGACCTCCTCACCCGGCTCGCCGACGAACTGAGGTCCCCGGCGGCCGCCGCGGCCCCGGAGGCCGGCGGCATCCGGCCGCTCCTGCGGCCGCCGTGGTTCGTGCCGGAATCGATGAGCGTGCGGACACTGCTCATGGAGTTTCAACGCGGCAAGACGCACATGGCCATCGTCACGAATGAATTCGGCGGCGTGGCGGGGCTCGTGACGATCGAGGACGCGCTCGAGGAGATCGTGGGCGAGATCGCCGACGAGCACGACGAGGCCTTCTCCGACGGCATCCGCACCGTTTCGCCCGACGTCTGCGAGGTGCTCGCGCACGTGCCCGTCGCCCGGCTCAACGAACGGTTGGGCTTGTCCCTGCCGGAGGAGGCCGGCTACGAGACGATCGGCGGCTTCGTGTTCCACCAGTGTGGCAGCGTTCCGGAGGTGGGACGCACGGTCGAATCGCACGGGGCGTTGCTCGAGGTTCTGGCCGCCACGCGGCGACGGATCGACCTGGTCCGCGTCACGAGGCTCGGGGATGAACGGCCCGGGAGCACCGGAAACGATGGCGGCTGACAAGGCACGGGCGATCGTCATCCGGGCGTTTCCGTTCGGCGACACGAGTGCCGTCGTCACCCTGTTTACCCGCGAGTACGGCAAGCTGCGGGCTCTGGCGAAGGGGGCGTGGCGGCCGAAGAGTGGATTCGACGCCGCCCTTGACCTGCTTTCGATCTGTCAGGTACTCGTCCTCCGCAAATCCTCCGGCGCTCTCGACCTGGTGACGGAAGCCTGCCTCGAACACCGGTTTCGGGTCGGGAGGAGCCAGGCGGCGTTTCTCGGCGGCATGGATGTGGCTGAACTGCTCGACACGCTCACCGCGGACGGCGATCCCCAGCCGGAACTGTTCGATGTCGCCCACGACACCCTGCGAACCCTGTCGGCCCCCCGTCATCCAGATGATCGTGCCACCCATGCCGCCGCTCTCTCCGACAACCGCGTGCGGGCCCTGGTCACGCATGCCGAACTGGCCGTGCTTCGCCTGGTCGGGCACGCCCCGTCGCTCGTGGGCTGCGCGGAATGCCGCGGCTCGATCGCCGGCGGAAGGCGGGCGGCATTCGGCATGCTCGATGGCGGCGTGCTCTGCGAGCGGTGTCGCGTCGGCAAGCGGGCGGTCGTCTCGGTCTCCGGCGACTGCCTGGCGGCCCTCCGGCTCCTGGCCGGCGCTCCCGAAGCCTGGAGGACGCTCGACCTCCCGCCCCCCGTCGATGGCGAGGTGCGGGCCGTGATGAACACCATGCTTTCCCACCTGCTCGGCAAACGGCCACGGGTCGCTCCGCTGCTCACGCCGCGGTCCCGCCCCGACTCGTCCGGTTCCACCCGATAACGGCCCGTTTCGTTCCATCCCATACGGCTGCTTCCGTCATGCCATCCGACCGCTCTCCATCCTGCCGTGGGACGACCGGCGTCGCCGCCCGCGCGGCGGCCGTCGCCAGCCTGTTTCTGCTGGCGGGCTGCGCGACGATCAAGACGCCGACCTGGCCCTGGGCGAAAAATCCGGACGCCGACAAGAAGCTGGCCGGCGAATTGGGCGAGGATGGCGACTCCGCGGTGATCTCCTCGGAATTCAATCCGACCGAGCAGGAGTTCGGCTGGGATTATTTCAAGGGGGAGAACATCAAGAAGCGGTGGAAGAAGATCCTCGGCCGCGGCCCCAACGAGCCCGTGGCCCGCAAGGCTCTCGCCGAGGCCGACTCCCTGTTTCGCGACCGCAAATATGCCGAGGCGGTGAAGCAATACAAGGTGGCGATCGACCGCTGGCCCGATTCGGTGATCGAGGAGGACGCCCTCTGGCAGCTCGCCGAGTGCTGGTTCTTCATGGATCGCTACCCGAAGGCGGAGGATTGCTACGACGAGCTGGTGAAGAAATACGCCAACTCGCGGTATCTCGACCGCATCGCGCAGCGGCAGTTCGTGATCGCCCAGTATTGGATCGCGCTCGATCAGAAGCACAACTACATGACCATCGTGCCGAACCTGGTCGACCGCAGCCGGCCGCTCTTCGACACCCGCGGACGGGCGATCAAGGCCTTCGACCATGTCCGCATCAACGACCCGCGCGGGCCGCTTGCCGACGACAGCATCATGGCGCAGGCCAACGCGCACTTTCTCGACCGGCAGTGGCTCGACGCCGACTACTTCTACGGTCTCCTGCGCAGCGAGTACCCCGACAGCGATTTCCTCCTTCAGGCCCACCTGCTCGGGCTGCAGGCGAAACTCCGGGCCTACCAGGGGCCGGCCTACGAAGGAGGCATCCTCGGCGAGGCCGAGGTCCTGGCCGACCAGATGCTGGTGCAGTTTCCCGA
>JBJTSM010000565.1:0-10498 GCA_046076685.1 Planctomycetia bacterium
GCCTTCAACCAGGGCTTCCGCACGGTGGAGTTCCTCGCCAGCGCCTTGGTCGACATGAAGCTGCACCTCGCCGGCGAGACGCCGATCGACCCGGCCGCGTTCGAGCGGGAGACGCTCGCTGCGATCGGGATGCCGGCCGAGATCGTGATGCGGCACCGCACGCCGCACTTCAGCCACGTGTTCGCGTCGAACGGCTATGCGGCCGCCTACTACAGCTACCTCTGGGCCGACACGATCACCGCCGACGCCTGGGAGGCCTTCACGGAGGCGGGCGGACCGTGGGACAAGGGGGTGGCGGACCGGCTCCTGCGCAATGTGTTCGCCGTGGGCAACACGGTCGATCCCGCCGACGGCTACCGCAGCTTCCGCGGCCGTGACTCGGGGATCGACGCGCTGATGCGCAAACGCGGTTTTGCCACATGAGCAGCGCCGCCGGTCGGGGGCCGCGCGTTCTTTCCATAAAAGCCCCGGGCGCAAGCCCGGGGATCATGTCTTCCCATAAACGCCCCGGGCGCATGCCCGGGGATCGTTCCCTGATCGACGTCGCGTCGACAGCGGCCGATGGGCCGCGTTAAGATGACGCCCCAAACCCGCAGGGAGCATCTCATGCCATCCTCCGCACGCGTCTCTCGTCGCGGCCTCCTTCGCCGCGGCCTGGCTGCCGGCACGGCGATCGCCGGGGCCCCGATGTTCATCCCCTCCTCCGCGCTCGGCCTCGACGGTGCCGTGCCGCCGAGCGAACGCATCGTCGTGGGCGGCATCGGCATCGGCCGCCGCGGCGAATACGACCTCGGCTGCTTTCTCTCGCAGCCCGACGTGCGGTTCGCCGCCGTCTGCGACGTGAAGGAGAACCGCCGCGCGGCCGTGAAGAAGATCGCCGACACGCACCATGGCGACGACCGCTGTGCGACCCACCGCGACTTTCGCGAACTGCTCGACCGCAAGGATATCGACGCGGTGCTCATCGCCACCGGCCCCAACTGGCACGGCACCGCGGCGATGCATGCGGCCCGGGCGGGCAAGGACATCTATTGTGAGAAGCCCTGTACGAAAAACATCGTCGAGAGCGTCGTGCTCCGCGACACGATGCGGCGGACGGGCACGGTGTTTCAGGCGGGCACGCAGCGGCGAAACCTGCCCCACTTCGCCTTCGCCTGCGAGCTGGCCCGCACCGGCCGGCTCGGCAGGCTCAAGCGGGTCTACGCCCATCCGGCGGGCATGAAGGCCGTCAGCAGCGGCTGGCTGCCGGAGGAGCCGCAGCCCGACGCGGCGGTGACCGATTGGGACATGTATCTCGGGCCCGCGGCCTGGCGGCCGTTCAATGCGAAGCTGCTCGACGGCTTCAATTTCGAGAAGGGGGGCGGGCTCGTCGGCGGCGGGGTGCTGGAGTGGGGCTCGCACTGCGTCGACCTCTGTCAGTGGGCGGTGAACGACTGCGACCCGCCGGTGGCCTACGATCCGCCCCGCGACGGCCAGCTCATCGCCCGCTATGCCGACGGCGTCGAACTCGTGTTCCGCGAGAAGGGCTGGATTCCACTCGGGTCCTGCCCGGTGCGGTTCGAGGGTGAGACCGGCTGGGTCGAGACGGGCGACAGCGGCAAGCTCGCGCTGAGTTCCCCGGCGCTGTTGGCCGGCCGCACCGTCGCCGAGATCGAGAACTATCCGGCGACGTTCCACGTCCGCGATTTCCTCGACTGCGTGAAGACCCGCGGCCTGCCCAAGGGCAATGCCGACGCCGCGTGCAACGCCCACATCGCCTGCCATGCGGCCAACGTGGCGATCTTCCTCGGCCGCACCGTGAAGTTCGACAACCAGTCCCATGCGTTCTCGGGCGACGACGAGGCCAACCGCCTCCGCTCGGAAGCCCAGCGTGAACCCTGGCGGATGTGAGGAAAGGAACAGCTCCCATGAACCGCACGCACACCTCCCATAAAATCCCCCAACGCAAGCCGGGGGATCTTGCTCCTTCCCATAAAAGCCCCCGGCGCAAGCCGGGGGATCTCCGCCCGCTGCCCGCCGCCCTCCTGCTCGCGATCCTCGGCCTGACGACGGCCGGATCGGCGGCCGAGCCGACGCCGGCCGAGCGGGAACCGCTCGCGGTGCTCCGGTCCACCGCCGGCGAGGCGGAGAAGGCGGCCGCCTGCAAGCGGCTCGCGGTGGTGGGCTCCCCCGCAGCGGCCGGCGATCTGGCCGCGCTGCTTTCGAACCCGCATCTCGCGTCGTGGGCCCGCATCGCGCTCGAGGCCATTCCCGGTGCCGAGGTCGATGCGAAGCTGCGGACGGCCGCGGGCACGCTGTCGGGCCGGCTGCTCGTGGGTGTGATCAACACGATCGGTATCCGCCGCGACTCGGCCGCGCTGCCCCTGCTCGAAGCAAAGCTGGCCGACGGCGATGCCGACGTGGCGGCCGCCGCGGCCGCGGCGCTGGCGCGGATCGGCACGCCCGCGGCGGCGGCGGTGCTCGCCAAGGCGGCGGCAGGCGGCCGTGATGCGATGGTGGAGGCCTGCCTCGACGCGGGCGAGCAGCTGCGGCTGGCGGGTGATGCGTCCGCGGCGATTGCCGCCTGCGAACCTGTCCGTGGCCTCGGCGACAAGCTCGCGGAGCACCGGCTCGCGCAGGCGACCCGCACCGCCATCCTTGCCAGAGGCCCCGCCGGGCTGCCGCTCTTGCTCGAGGCGCTGCGGTCGCCGTCTCGGCGGCTCTTCAACATGGCGCTCTTCGTGAGCCGCGAGGTGGGCATTGGCCGGCAGGCCGAAGCGGTCGATCTCGCGCTCGTCGACGAGGCGAAGAAACTTTCGGGCGAGCGGGCCGGCCTCGTGCTCGCCGCCGTCGCCGACCGCAATTCCGGCGGCGCTGGCGAGGCGATCGTGAAGAAGGTGCTCGAACTGGCGACCGGTGGTGGCAAGCCGGTGCGGGTCGCCGCGGTCACGGCCCTCGGCCGGATCGGCAACGCTGCGGTGATCGACCCGCTGCTCGTGGCGGCGACCGACGCCGATGCAGAGGTGGCTGCGGCGGCCCGCGAGGCGGCTGCGATTCTGCCGGGCGAGGCGGTCGACCGGGCCGTTCTGGCCAGGCTGGCTTCGGGCGATTCGAAGCTCCTGCCCGTGGTGGCCGGTCTCGTGGGTGTCCGGCGGATCGCGGCGGTGAAGGAGCTCGCGCCGCTCGTCGCGCATGGGGATGCGGCCGTCCGCACGGCGGCGCTTGAATCCCTGGGCGCGGTGGTCGATCTGCCGAACCTCGGCGTGCTCATCGACGCGATCGTCAAAGCCCCCGATCCGGCCGCGGCCGCGGTCGCAGCCAAGCCGCTCAGGCAGGCCTGCGTGCGGATGGCCGATCGCGAGGCCTGCGCCGAGAAGCTCGTGGCCGCACTGTCCGACGGGCTTCCCGTGGCCACGAAGATCGCGATCTACGACACGCTCGGCGACGTCGGCGGGAGGAAGGCGCTCGCCGCGGTGGCCGCGGCTGGAAAGTCGTCCGATGCCGAGCTGCAGGACGCGGCGACGCGGCTCCTCGGCAAGTGGATGACGCCGGACGCCGCGGCCGTGCTCGTGGAGCTTTCCCGCACGCTGCCGCCGGGCAAGTATCAGACGCGGGCGGTCCGCGGGGCGATCCGGATCGCGCGGCAGTTCGCGGTGCCCGACAACGACCGGGCCGACATCTGCCGGCAGGTGCTCGAAACCGCAGAGGATGCCGCCGACCGCAAGGCGGTGCTCGAATTCATGCCGCGGTATCCGAGCCCGGCGATGCTCGAGGTGGCCCGCGAGGCCGAGAAGCTGCCGGGGCTCGAGGCGGAGGCGAAGGCGGCCGCCGCGGCGATCGCGCAGAAGCTGCCGAAGGCGGCGGCGAAGCTCCGCAGTTTCGACAAGCAGACGCTCACCGAGCGGTTCGTGGCGGAGGGCTGTGCGCTCGCCGATTTCGACCGCGACGGCCACGTGGATCTCACGGCGGGCAACTCGATCTGGTACGGCCCCGAATTCACTCGCCGCGTCGACTTCACGCCGCCGGCGAACAATCCCTCGGGCATGACGAAGACACCCTACGACCCGGCCAGCGGCTATTCCGATTATTTTCTGGCGTTTGCGCACGACTTCACGGGCGACTCCTGGCCCGACATTCTCGTCTACGGCCTGCCGGGCGAGCCGGCGTATGTGTTCGTCAATCCGGCGGTGAAGCCGGAAGAGGGCAAGGAGACGGCCTGGGCGAAGCATGCCATCTTCGACACTGCCGACGGTGAGTCGCCCGATCTGCTCGACGTGACCGGCGACGGCCGGCCCGAGCTGCTCGTGCACGCGGGCGGCCAGCTCGGCTACGCGGAGATCGACTGGTCGAAGCCGCTGGCGAAGGCGACGTTCCGCCCGATCACGCCGAAGACGCCCGAGAACGACAAGAAATACTTCCGCTACACGCACGGCTCGGGGGCGGGCGACGTAAATGGCGACGGCCGGATCGACCTCGTGATGAAAGAGGGCTGGTTCGAGCATCCCGCCGCCGACGCGGCCAGCCCGCTCTGGCCGTTCCATCCCGGCCCCTTCTGTGCGCCGGGCTCGGGCGGCGGCGGGCAGATGTATGTCTACGACGTGAACGGCGACGGCCGCAACGACGTGATCGCCAGCTACAACGGCCACGGCTTCGGCCTCGGCTGGTTCGAGCAGCGGGCCGACGGCAGCTTCGCGGAGCACCGGATCATGGGGGCCACGGCGGCCGATCATCCGCACGGCGTGGCCTTCAGCCAGGTGCACGCGCTGCGGCTCGCCGATTTCGACGGCGACGGCCTGCTCGACATCCTCACCGGCAAGCGACGGTGGGCCCACGGCATCAAGGGCGACCCGGAGCCGAACGCGCCGCCGGTCCTCTACTGGTTCAGGCTCGCCCGCGACGGCAAGGGTGGGGCGACGTTCGAGCCGCAGGAGATCGATGCCGACAGCGGCGTCGGCACGCAGGTGACGGCGGGCGACGTGAACAAGGACGGCAAGCCCGACGTCGTCGTCGCCAACAAACGCGGCGTGTTCGTGTTCCGGCAACGGTAGCACCGCAGCCGCAGTCGAGCCAAGAGACGAGGCGAAGGGGTCGGCGACAGCTCGACGAGCATTGGGCCGCCGCGGCCCACGCGAGGAGACTGTTGCCGCCCCGTAGCCGGCGATCCCCTCTTGGCTCGAAAGCACCGGCGTGTGGCCCAATTCCGGTGGCAGCCTCGGGCCCGGCAGGGTTCAATGGTGGGATGAGCACCTCCACCCACGATTCCACGCCCCGCTGGGCCCTTCCCCTCATCGTCATCGCGGCGGCGGTCGTCGCCGGCCTGATCTTCAAGGACAGGCCCCCTGCCCTGCCTCTTGCCCCACCGTCTGCACCGGCCGGCTCCGTCGAGGCGAGCATGGCCGCGGCACAACGACAGCCAGAGCCGCAGCCAGACTCGCAGCCAGCACCAACCCCGTCGCCCGAGCAGCTCGCCACGCGGATGCACGAGTCGGTGGCGGAGGCGGCGCGGATCAGGGTGGGCCACGTCCTCGACACCGATCCCGCGGTAGAGTACGACCTGATCGGCCGCGACAACCGCGTGATCCAGGCGGCGATCGATACGGTGGCCGCACTCGATGCGGGTGACGCCCCGCGGATCGTGGAGATCGGTCCGGGGCGGTTCCTGATGCGCGACTCGCTCCACCTGCGGAGCCATGTCGTCGTGCGGGGCACGCCGGGCCGGACCGTGCTTGTGAAAGCCCCTGCCGCCACGAGCCGGCTCGTGCTCGACGGCGACTATGGCGAGGAGCAGATCACCGTGGCCGAGCCCGACGGCTTCGCGGTGGGGAATGGCGTCGCCGTGTGGGACGACAACGTGAAGTATTTCCACATCACGGTCGCCCGAATAACCGGCCGCACCGCCGCGGACGGCACCTTCACGCTCGACCAGCCCCTGCGGGGTGACTGCATGGTGAAGCGGAACGCCGTGGCGGCCACGGTGTTTCCCGTGGTCAGCGGCTACGACGTGCGGGGCGTGCGGCTCGAGCACCTCGAGATCGACGGCTCCCGCGACACGAACCCCTTCCTCGACGGCTGCCGCGGCGGCGGCATCTATCTCTCGCGGGGCTACGGCGCCCAGATCCACGGCTGCACGGTGCACGGCTACAACGGCGACGGCATCAGCTTCCAGCAGTCGAACGACGTGGTGATCACCGACACCGTCTGCCGCGACAACGCCGGCCACGGCCTCCATCCCGGCAGCGGCTCGCACCGCACCGTCATGCGGCGGTGCCGGGCGGAGGGCAACGGCGAGGACGGCATGTTCGTCTGCTGGCGGGTGAAGCACGGCACGTTCGAGGAAAACGTGTTCGCGGGCAACAGGCGAAACGGCATCTCGATCGGCCACAAGGACACCGACAACCTCCTGCGGTCCAACACCATCCGGGCCAATGCGTCCGACGGCATCCTCTTCCGCGACGAGATTCCGGGGATGGCGGCGGATCGCAATCGCATCGAGGGGAACACGATCGAAGATAACGGCTCCCCGGGCCGCGCGGCGGCGGGCATCCGCATCAAAGGCGTCACGGCCGACAACGTGTTCGTGGACAACGTGATCCGTGACACGCGGCCGGAGGCCGACCGCGGCCAGGCGACCGGCATCGCGATCGAGGCGGCCGCCGGCGCAAACGCCGTCAGCGACAACCGGATCGAGGCCGCCGAGCCCATCCGCGACGAACGCCGCCGCGACCAGCCGTAGGGCCGGGCCGCACCGAAGCCAACCACTGCAATCCTGGGCAAGCGGCTGGTTTCTTTGCGCGGATTCTCCGGTTCTGTATAACGAAACGCGGCGCGGCCCCGCGGCGGCCGCGCATCCCGCCCTCCGGACCCCATCATGCCCAGCACCGCCGCCCCGTTTGCGATCGATGAATCAGCCGCCCTGCTCGCCCGTTCGAAGCAGTCGCTCGCCATGGGCGTGTCGAGCGGGATGCGTCGGGCCGGCGGCCCGCAGCCGCTCTTCTTCGAGCGGGGCGAGGGGCCCTACTACTTCGACGTCGACGGCCACCGGCTGCTCGACTACACGCTCGCCTGGGGCCCGCTGATCCTCGGCAACGCCCACCCGGCGATCACGGCGGCCGTCACGGCGCAGCTCTCGCGGGCCTTCGCCTTCGGCGCCCAGCACCGGGGCGAGATCGAGCTGGCGGAACTGATCACGCGGGTGGTGCCGGGCGTCGAGCGGGTGATCTTTTCGAACACGGGCTCGGAGGCGGTGCAGGCCGCATTGCGGCTGGCCCGCGGCTTCACCGGCCGGCCGTTGTTCGTGAAATTCGAGGGGCACTACCACGGCTGGTTCAACAACGTGCTCGTGAGCTATCGCCCCAAGGCGAGCGACGCGATCGAGCCGTTGCCCACCTGCGGCGGCCAGCCGGCCCACGAGTTTGCCGACACGCTCGTGCTGCCGTGGAACGACGTGGGGGCGCTCGAGCGGGCGTTCGCCGAGCATCCGGGCCGGATCGCCGCGGTGCTCACCGAGCCGTTGCTCGCCAACAGCGGCTCCTGCATGCCGGCCCCCGGCTATCTCGCGGCGGTCGTCGACCTCTGCCGGCGGCATGGCGCGGTGTCGGTGTTCGACGAGGTGATCACCGGCTTTCGGCTCGCCCTCGGCGGTGCCCGGGAACACTATGGGCTCGAGCCCGATCTCTCGGTGTATGCCAAGGCGATGGCCGGCGGCTTTTGTCTCTCGGCCGTGGGCGGCCGCAGGGAGATCTTCGACGTGCTCGACGATGGCCGCACGATCCACGCCGGCACCTACAACGGCAATCCGGTGAACCTCGCGGCGGGCATCGCCACGATCGAGACGCTCTCCGCCCCCGGCACGTTCGAGCGGATGCACGCCCACGGTCGGGCGCTGCGGGCGCGGATCGAGTCGGCCGCGGCGGCCCGTGGCATCGACCTGGTGACGACCGGCTCCGGGCCGGTGTTCAGCGTGCACTTCGGGCTTACCGCGCCGCCCCGCGACTACCGCGACACGCTCGCGGCCTCCGCCGAGCACTCCGCGGCCTTCCGGCTCGGGCTCTTGCATCGCGGCGTGCTCGTGCTCCCCGACGGCCGCTGGTACGTGGGCGCGGTGCACGGCGACGCGGAGCTGGCCATCGCACTGGCGGCGATCGACGGTGCGATCGCCGCCATGTGACGAGAGCCCGTCATCGAGCGGCCTCGCAGGTCAGCCGTTTTTGCATTCGCTGCGTTGGCCGCCGAGGCAGTCGATGGCGAGCGTGACCACGTCACCCGCTTTCAGGAACTCCGGCGGCTTGCACCCCATCCCCACGCCCGGCGGCGTGCCGGTGATGATCACGTCGCCCGCCTCGAGCTTCATGAACTGCGAGAGGTAGTGCACGATGAACCACACGTCGAAGATCATCGTGGCCGTGTTGCCGGTCTGCCGCCGCACGCCGTTGACGTCGAGCGTGAGGCCGAGCTTCTGGGGGTCGGAGACCTCGTCGGCCGTCACGAGCCAGGGGCCGAGCGGCAGGAAATTCTCGCTCGACTTCCCCTTGCTCCACTGGCCGCCCCGCTCGATCTGGAAGGCCCGCTCCGACACGTCGTTTGCCAGGCAGAACCCGGCCACCACGTCGCGGGCGGCCTGTGGCGAGGCGAGGTAGCGGCAGTCGCGGCCGATGACGAGGCCGAGTTCGACTTCCCAGTCGGTCTTCTCGCTGGCCCGCGGGATGAGGATCGGGTCGGTGGGGCCGCAGACGGCGCTCGTCGCCTTCATGAAGAGGATCGGCTCCGACGGGATCGCCGCGCCGGTCTCCTTCGCATGGTCGGAATAGTTGAGTCCGATCGCGAAGACGTTGCGCGGGCGGGCCACCGGGGCGCCGATCCGGCCGTTGGCGGGCGCGTCGGGCAGCGTGTCCACCTTGGCGGCGAGGCCGCGGAGCTTCTCGAGGCCGCCGTTCGCGAAGAAGGCGTGGTCGTAGTCGGCCACGTGGGCCGACACGTCCTTGACCGTGCCTGCGGCGGTGAGGATGCCGGGCTTCTCGGCGTCACTGGGTCCAAAGCGAACGAGCTTCATGATGCGATTCCTTTCGGGATGAAGGGGTCGGGGTGATCGGGTCGGGTGGTCGAATCGAGGTCAACGTGGACGTGAACGGGTCGCGGCCTTGGCTGATTTCGTGAGGGCGGCGCTGATCGCCTGGGCGGTCTTCTGCACGAGCTGGAGCAGCTGCCGGCGGGCGGCGGGCTGGGCCCGGGCCGTCGGCACGCTCACGCTGATCGCCCCGGCCACCTCGTCGCCCGAAAAGACGGCCGCCCCGATGCAGATCACGCCCACGTCGGTCTCCTCGGTCTCGATGGCGTAGCCCTGTTTCGCCACGCGGGCCAGTTCGGCGACGAGCGCGGCTCGGTCGGCGATCGTGGCCGACGTGCGGCGTTCGAGCCGGGCCCGGGCCAAGAGCCGCCGCTGCCGATCGGCCGGCAGATAGGCGGCGATCGCGCGGCCGAGCGCCGTCGTATGAAACGGATCGCTGGCACGGTTGGCCACCCGCCGCAGCGGGAGCGTGCATTCGAGCACCTCGAGATAGAGCACCCGGTCGTGCCGCAGCGTGCCGAGGTTCACGGTCTCCTGGCAGCGGGCGTGGAGATCGCGGAGCGGCCGGGCGGCGGCGTCGATCAGCCGCCGCGTGGCCTCGTCGGAGACGAGCCGCTTGGCCTGCGGGCTCTGCCGGTAGATGCCGGCCTGCGGCCGTTCGAGGTAGCCGAGTTCCGTGAGCGTCTTCAGGATCCGGTGGGCGGTGGGCTTGGGCATGCCCACCTCGACGGCGAGATCGGCGAGCGTGCGGCCGGCGGCGTGGCCGGCGGTGGCCTCGAGCAGACCGAGCGCCTTCGAAAGCGAGGTTGATTCCATGAGCTGGACTATAGCGTGTCGAAAAATGGAACTTCAACGCTCGAACGGAAAGAGCGGCCGGCGGCGGTGCCGGAAGGCGAGCCGCTCCAGATCGGCGGTGGTGACACCCGGCGTGTTCACGCGGACGAAGCTTCGGCAGACCTCGCCGTAGGCCGCCACCGGCGCGTGCACGCCCTTCGCCGCCAGCAGCCGGAACGACGCCGGATCGATCCCGGCGTGGCGGATCTGGCCGAGGCTGAAGGGGGCCATCCGCCGGCTTGTGACCATCACGGTGAGGCCGCGGTCGCTCGTGAGCACGGCCGAGAGCCCCTGGTCGAACGTGGTCAAGCCGCCGTGTCGCGGCTGCTTCTCCGTGAAGCGGCCGTCGGTGACCGCCACCACCCGCCATACGGCCGCCAGCGGACCCGCGCCGCGGATACCCGTCCACTCCGGGCTCTTGCCGCCGATGGCCCGGTCGATCGTGCGGCCGACACCGGCCGACGCCGCCGCGAGGGCTGCCGGCTCGTCGCAGAGGCAGGCGAAGCTGCCGGCAATGTTTAATTCATACAAGGCTCGGGCCAGCACGGTGCCGTCGGCGGGCGAGCCGCCCCCCACGTTGTCGCCCATGTCGAGCAGGCAGACCGGGCCGGGCAGTGCGAG
>JBJTSM010000566.1:0-3126 GCA_046076685.1 Planctomycetia bacterium
GGCCATGTCGATCAGGTCGTCGTGCGACTCGCCCATGCCCATGATGCCGCCGCTGCAGAGTTGCAGCCCGGCGGCGCGGCAGGCGGCGAGCGTGGCGACACGGTCGGCGTAGGTGTGCGTCGTGCAGACCTCGCCGTAGAACCGCTCGCTCGTGTTGAGGTTGTGGTTCACCTTGTCGACACCGGCGGCCGCGAGCCGCCGGGCCTGTTCGGGCGACAGGAGGCCCAGGCAGGCGCAGATGTTGAGGTCGTACTGCCGCTTGATCTCGGGCACGATGCCGCACACGAATTCGATCTCCCGCTCCGAAGGCCCGCGGGCGGAGATCACGATGCAGAAGGTCTTCGACTGCCGCTCGGCCGCGAGCTTGGCGGCCTCGAGCAGCTTGGGGGCGGAGAGCAGGTTGTAGCGGGGGATTTCGGCCTCGGAAACCTTCGACTGCGAACAGTAGCCGCAGTCCTCCGGGCAGAGGCCGCTCTTGGCGTTCATGAGGAAGAAGAGCTGCACCGTATTGCCGAAGTGGTGGTGCCGCACCCGCCAGGCGGCGGCCAGCAGGTCGAGCAGTTCGACGTCGGTGGATTCGAGGATCGCCCGGGCATCGTCACGATCGAGCGTGCCGCCGGCGAGCACGCGGGAGGCCATCGCCTGCCAGCGGGTGGTGTGGACGGGTGCATCCTGGGCGACCGACATGCTGAGTGCTCCGCTCTCGTAAGGTGGAAAGTCTGAAACGTGGGTAGGCAGGCTGGGAAAGGCCGGCGACCCGGGTATCGGAGATGGGAATGTATGCGATCAGACTCTTGTTTGCCAAAGCCGGCGAAAGGCCGCGGGCAACGGGGCCGGTGCCCGAGCGGCACAAGCCTGGGGGGTGTTACGACCGATACAACCCTTCAGAGCCAATTTCCGGAACCGCCTGCGGAACCGGAATGTCCTCCCCGGTTCCTCCCCGCTTGCAGAAGGGGTCGATAGCATGTCTCGCTCACGTCTGGCCGAGGCCACCCTGATCGGATGCCTGACCGCGTTGTCCGCCTTCTGCGGCTTGAATGCGCGGGGGGGCGAGACCTACGCGATCGTGGCACAGTCGAGCCGAACCTCGGCCGCCACCGGTCGCCGCCCGCTGGCGGAACGGATCGCCGCGGCCAACCTGCCGATCATCGCACAGTCGGCCTCGGCCCCGGCCACCTCCAGGCCCCGCGAAGTGCCCCGTCCGGAGGCTCGCGTCGTCGCAGACCGGACTGGGAACGGAGAAAACATGGCCGTCGCGGCCGTCCGGGTCGATCAGCAGGAGACCGCCGCACCGCCGCCGCGGCCGGCGGCCACGCCACCGGTGCTCTGGCCGTTTGGCACGAAGCGGCCCGCCACGCCCGCCGCTCCAGCAGTCGCGACCGCCCGCACGGGCGCGAGCCCGATCAAAGCACCCCAGCGTCAGGCCGACGCCAGATCGAGCGGGAACGGGCTCAGCAGTTCCAAGCCCGCAGCGGTGACCAGGTAGTTGTTTTCAATTCTCATGCCGCAGTGCAAGGCGGGATCCGAGCCGGAATCATAAAGCGCGGGCTCGACCGCGATCACGTCCCCCGCTTCGAGGACGTCGTCCCATTCGGGATTGAGATGGGGCGCATCGTGCGGGAACAGCCCGATGCCGTGCCCCAGATGGCTCGACCAGCTGCCGACGGGGGCCGTGGCCAGCCACTGCCTCACCTCCTCGTAGAGATCGCGGCACCGCACGCCCGGCCGCGCCCGCCGCTCGACGAGCGCGAGCGCCTCGCAGACATGCTGCCATGCCGATAGTTGGGCGTCGGTCGGGCGGCCGTCCACGGCGATCGTGCGGGCGTTGTCCCCGAAATAGCCGCGATAGGCCGGCCCGAGGTCGAGGATGTAGAGCTCTCCGGCATGGCAGGTCCGCTGGCGGGGCGGGCCACCACGGACACCACACGCGTAGTCGTTGCCGGTGCCGGTGAGCATCTCCCCGCACTCCTCCACGGCCGCCGCCTGGAGGACGGAGAAGATCTCCAGCTCTGAAACCCCCGGCCTGATCCGCTGCCGCGCCACTTCGTACATCGTCCCCGTCGCGGCGATCGCCCGCCGCAGGAGCACCAGTTCGTCGGGATCTTTCCGCCGTCGCAGCGACAACAGGTCTTGATCGACGTCGACCACGTCGGCACCGGCGATGAGCCGGGTAACGTGCGGCGGGCAACTGGAAAACTCCACGCCCACGCGCGCCAGCCGGCCAAGCGTCCCGAGCCAGTCACCAAGCACCGCCGACGAGGCCTCGCGTTGGTCGTTGCGGAGCGTGGAGCGACGCTTCGCGGCATAGGTCCGCACGTCGGAGGCGGCTGCCTGCTCCAACGCCACGGGCTTGTCGGGGCAGACCAGCAGCGTCTCGCCGGTGAGGAGCATGGCCACCGCGGGCGCGAACCGAAAATCCCAGCGGTGCCCCGTGAAATACTGCACGTGCTCGGCCGCCACGAGAATGACCGCGTCGAGCGAACGCTCCTGCATGCGCCGCCGCAGCCGCTCCTGGCGGACACGGCAGGCGTCGAGATCGAGCAGGGGGGAGGTTCCGTTCATGGCGGCGGCGAACAGCCTCAGTCGAGCTTGGAGAGCAGGCTCGAATCAAACGGGGGAAACCGTGGATCGAGCCGTTCGAGCGTGGCCCGCAGCAGCCTGGCCACCACGAGGTTTCGATACCACTTCTTGTCGGCCGGCACGATGAACCAGGGGGCGTGTTCCGTGTTGCACTGCGTGAGCGCGTCGTCGTAGGCCTTGTGGAAGTCGTTCCACAGTCGCCGGTCCTCGAGGTCGCTCGGCCCCAGTTTCCACTGTTTCCTCGGATCGCGCAGCCGGTCCTCGAGCCGCTGGCGCTGCTCCTTCTTGCTGATGTGCAGGAAGCACTTCACCAGCGTGATGCCCCCGTCGGCGAGCAGTTTCTCGAAGGCGTTGATCTGGTCGTAGCGGCCCTTCCACACCTCCTTGGGCGCGAGTTTCCGGACCCGGACGACGACCACGTCCTCGTAGTGCGAGCGGTTGAAGATGCCGATCCGGCCGTGGGCCGGCACGGCCGCGTGCACCCGCCAGAGGAAGTCGTGCGACAGTTCGAGCGCGCTGGGCGCCTTGAAGCTCTTCACGTCGAGG
>JBJTSM010000567.1:0-2264 GCA_046076685.1 Planctomycetia bacterium
CTTTTATTGAGGGGCGCGCGCATACAAGCCCCCGGCGCGAGCCGGGGGATTTTCGGGCAGCGGTTCCGTCGCACTGTCCGTGCATACAAGCCCCCGGCGCAAGCCGGGGGATCATCGCCGGGCGTGCGGCGTGCCCGCCTCGTGTTTACGCCTTCGTGGCCGGGAGCCGCCCCTCGGCCAGCTCCCGATCCCATTCCTCGATCAGCGGCCAGTGCTGGGCGCACGTGCCGAAGTCGGCCAGGCTCAGGTAGCCCCGCAGCCGGTCGAGCGTCTTCACAAGCAGCCGATCGTCCTTGCGGAAGATCGGGCCGTGGCTGGGCAGGAGCCACTCGACGTCGCTGGCCGCGATCCGCTCCAGCGACCGGATGAAGGCGGGAATGTCGCTGCCATGGTGGGCGTCGATCGCGCCCACCGATCCGTCGCGGTAGATGTTGTCGCCGGAGAGCAGCAGGTTGCCCAACCGAAACGCCAGCTGGCTGTCGGTGTGGCCGGGCGTGTGCCAGACCTCGAGCCGGTGGCCGCCGATCTCGATCGTGTCGCCGTCGACCACCTGGCGGTCGATCTTCACCGTCGGCATGTCGAGGTGCACGTTCTGCGCGGCGATCTCGGCGAAGGTCTTGATGCGGTCGCCCGTCTCCAGCGACTCGACCGCCAGCGGATGGGCGAGCACCGGCGCCTTGAGGATCCCCTTCGCCTTGGCGAGGCCCTGGATGTGGTCGACGTCGGCGTGCGTGGCCACGAGGGCCTTGCACTGCGACAGCGGGAAGTCCATCTCCCGGATCATCTCCACGATCTCGTCCACGCTCTCCTCGTAGCCGATGTCGATGAGCGCCCAGTCGCGATCGTCGTAGACGAGGTAGACGTTGCAGCCGATCCGCCAGCCGGCCTGGTGGTTCATCTCGATGACACCGGGGAAGATCGGACGGCGTGCAAGCATGGATGGGATCGGATGGGAGGAGCGGGGCGGGAAGCGGACGCGGGGAAACGACGACGTGAAAGCAGTCGGCCGCGGCCCCCTGCGCCGGATTTGCGGCAATTGGCGGCGGAAGACACACTGGCACCGGAAGTTTAGACGTTTTTCATCCAAAGTGTAGCGCAATGGCAGCTTTCCCTGGGACGGGGTTCGCGGCGTGGGCCGGCGGCGTCGAATCGCTCTGCAGGCTGATCGACGCCCTCGAGCCGCTGGCCCGCTCGCTGGGTGCCCCCGATCCGCGGGCCGACGACTGGCACGGCGTGCTCTTCGGCAAGCTGCGGCCGCAGGTGTCGCGGGAGCCCCTGCTCGTGGCGGCCGTCTGCGGCGGCACGAACACCGGCAAGAGCCTGATCACCAACACGCTCGTGGCCGCCGAGATCAGCCGCTCCGTGCCCGAGGCCGCGCGGACGAGGCATCCCGTGGCGAGCCTGCCCCGGGGGCTCGCCGCCCGCACCGACCTGGCGGCGCTCTTCCCCGGCTTTTCGCCCGCGCCGTGGGCGAGCGTGCAGGACGCGATCGACCTGGGCCCCGACGCCGCCGGCAACGCCGACCGGCTCGTCTGGCGCGAGGACTCGGGCGGCCGGCAGCCGGCCCGGCTCGTGCTCCTCGACACCCCCGACATCGACGGCACGCTGCGGGACAACTGGCACCGCGCGGAGCTCGTGCGCAACGCCTGCGACGTGATCGTCGCCGTGCTGACCCAGCAGAAATACAACGACGCCGCCGTCCGCGACTTCTTCGCCGCCGCGGCCGCCGCCGGCAAGGCCGTGGTCGTCGTCTTCAACATGATCGACTGGCCGCGGCAGCGCGACCGCATCGGCGGCTGGCTGGCGACCTTCACCGCCGAGACGGGCGTCGCGCCGCTGGCCGTCTATGCCGTGCCGCACGACTTCCGCGCGGCCGAGGCGGGACGGATCGAGTTTCATCCGCTGCCCGAGCTCACGCCCGATGGCACCGCGATCGACCTCGCCGCCCGGCTGGCCGACTGCGACTTCGACGCGATCAAGCTGCGGGCGATGGAAGGGGCGCTGCGGGTCGTGCTCGACCCGCAGGCAGGCGCCGGCGTCTGGCTCGATTCCTTCGAGACCAGCGCCCGCGAGTGGCGGGACGCGCGGCGGCTGCTGCTCGACGAGGCCCGCGTGCGGTTGGAACTGCCCACCGCGCCGCGGGAGATCGTCTGGAACGAGATCTGGCAGTGGCTCGAGCCGCGGCGGTCGGGGCTCGACCTTGCCGTCAGCAAGGTCTATCGGGTCGCCGGCAAGGGCGTGGGCTGGGTGGCGCGGCGGGCGGG
>JBJTSM010000568.1:0-4865 GCA_046076685.1 Planctomycetia bacterium
CCATGGCGCCGCCCGCGACGAGCGGCATCCAGATTTCTTGAGCCAGGTTTCTTGAGACAGGTTTCCTGAACCAAATTGCCCTGAACACGTTCCCTGAAGAGGTGCCGAACATGTCGCGACAGCCTGTGTCAGGTGCGCCCACCGTGGCTGGACTGACGCTCACCGCAACCCAGGAGGCCGCCGTGGCAAAGTTGGCCTACGCCATCGCGCAGCCCGGGGCGATCGCGGTTGTGTGCGGTCCCGCGGGGGTCGGCAAGACGACGGTGCTGCGTGCCCTCGCCGGCGACAGCCTGCCGCAGGGGCGGACCAGTCGGCTGATCGCGTGGGCCGACGTCCGGGCCGATCGTGCTCTGGCCGCCGTCGGCGAAGACGACCCCGTCGCCGACGTCCTCCTGCTCGACGACGCTCATCGGGCCGCGGTCCACGAACTCAGCGCGTTCGTCGAACGGCATCGCAGACAGTCCGGCGGCCCTGCGCTCGTGCTGGCCGGCGAGGGCAGGCTGCTCTCACTCGTGGCGGCCGATGTGAGGCTCGAGCAAGCGGTGCGGCTGCGGGCGGCGCTGCCCACCTTCACGCTCGTCGAGACACGCCGGCTGCTCGGACCCACGCTCGCCGTCGATGGCGATATGGACGAGCAGGATGCCGAGGCCGTGATCCGCACCATCCACGAGGTCGCCGGCGGGGTGCCTGCGATCTCCCTGCGGCTGGCCGAGATGACCGCGATGCTGGCCGCGGCCGATCGACACCATCGCCTCACCTCGGACGATGTCGAGACGATCCATCGGCGGCTGAGTCTCTCCGCCGCGTGACGGGCGTGGCGTTGGCCGTGGGCGTTTACGCCGATGCTTCCGCCGCCGCCCGGGCGAGATAGGCCGGCACGGAATCGGGCGAGGCGGGGCCGGGCCGCCGGCCCGGCGCGAACGGCTCCAGGTCGAGGGCCGGCGTGCCGCCGGTCATGAGATCGGCCAGCAGCACGGCGGTGCCGGTCGATTGATGGAGGCCCGCCCTGAAGTGTCCCGTGGCGACGAAGGCGTTGCTGTAGGCGGGGGCTGCCCCGATGAACGGCAGCCCATCGACCGAGCCGGGCCGCAGGCCGGCCCATGACTGCTCGACCACGGCGTCGGGGAGCGGCCCCATGAGGTGATGCGCGAATGCGAGCAGCCGCGTGATCGTCTGCGGTGTCGTGGCCTTGTCGAACCCGGCATCCTCGAGGGTCGAGCCCACCAGCAGCCGGCCATCGGCCCGCGGCACGAGATAGTCGAGGCCGACATTCACCACCCGGGCGAGCACCTGCCTGGGCAGTCGCAGAAGCGCGATCTGCCCACGGATCGGCCGCGTGTCGATGTGCAGTCCGAGCGACTCCGCGAGGCGGCCCGACCAGGCGCCGGCCGCGAGGCAGTAGCGGTCGGCCCGCACCGTTTCGGTGGCGGCGCCGGTGGCGATGCCGAGGCTTTCGATCCGGCCGTCGCGCATGTCGATCGCACGCACCTCGGCGGCCGGCGTGATCTCCACGCCGCGCAGGCGGCACGACTCGCGGAGTGCCTCCAGATGCCGCGGCGGACGAATCCTCATCTCCTCGGGCAGGAGCAGGCCGCCGATGATGCGGCCCCGCTCGACGGCCGTCTGGAGCGCCGGTTCGTGCGCGGCCACGTCGCGGGCCGTCAGTCGATCGCAACGCGTGCCCTTGGCGATCCACGAGGCCTCGGCCTCGCAGAGCCGGGCGGTGCCCCGTTCGTCGGCCGCCAGATGCAGGCCGCCGCACGGCTGCAGCTCGTTGTCGATGCCCGTTTCTTCGCGGAGTTGCTCAGTCCATGTCCGGTGCAGGCGGTCGGAGTAGCTGGTGAGCTTCTCGTTCGCCGTGGCGGCGGGATGCTCCGGAGCCGGCGGAAAAATCCCGGCCGCCGCCCACGAGGCGGTGTCGCGACCGCTCTCGCGGGTGAGCACGCGGACGGAGAGTCCGCGGCCGGCGAGTTCGCGGGCGATCGACAGCCCGACGATGCCGCCGCCGATGATGCAACAGTCTGCCATGACGAGAGGCGTTTTCCGGAGTTGAGGCGTGGGTGTGCTCAGGCGTTGGTGGCGATGTCGGGGGAGTCGGCGACGTTCACCCAGACGTGCACGTGGGGCGCGCCGCGAAAGTGCCAGACGAACGACGGTCCCTCGAGCCGCCAGCAGTCCCAGACGCCGTCGTTGCCGAGGTCGCCCTGCCGAGAGAAGGCCAGCCGACAGGCGTCGAGGCCGCCCTGTGCGGCGAGGCAGTTCCGCTTCTCGGTCTCGTCGCCCGCGCGGAACGGCTCGAGCAGGAGGGCGAGCACCCGCTCGAGTTCGGCCCGCTGGTCGGCCGAGAGGTCGGTCACGGCGATGCCCGGCGGCACGACGCCGCGGGCCCGGAAGGCGACCGCGTTCTCGCGGGGCAGCGTGTCGACGAGGGCCTGCTTCCGCTGCCGCCCGTCGAGCATGCCGAACACGCCGTTGGCCGCCACGGCCTGTGGCCAGAAGACGTTGCCGGGATGGTTCGGCTCCTCCATGTCGCCGCCGGCATCGTGGCCGTAGAAGATCGGCCCGCCGAAGGCGACGTGTTCGGCGGAGTCGCCGTCGCAACGCAGCGTCATGTGCCGGCCCGTGAGCAGAAACTGGAACCGGCCCGACCCCGGCGTGCCGATCAGGGCGATCGACTGATCGTGGCCGAACCCGCCGCAGTCGTCCTCCATCTGCTTGTCGAACCGGCCATGCCACTCGGGAGCCACGAGCTGTTCGAAGATGTCACGGATGAGCCGCCGCTGCTCGCCCGTGAAGAAGTCGCCCGCCACCGTCGGCTCGGTGGCGTTCCAGTTGTTGGCCACGCGGGTGCGGAGCAGGCCGAACTTCGGATGGACGTAATCCCAGGCGAAGCAGACCTTCTCCCGCTGCCGCGGCGAGAGCGAGGCGTGCAACAGGCCGGCGAGCGTCTCGGCGGATGTTTCGATTTCGGCCGCCGGTTGCGGGTCGGCCGCCAGGAGCCGGCCGGTGCCGGCCAGGCCGGCCGCCGCGCCGCCGACGGCTCCGGCGAGGAAGCGACGCCGCGGCAGGGAATGATGGAGGTTATGCATGGGTATCCCGAAGAAACGAGCGAGGGGTTTGGGCATATCCCCCGGCTTGCGCCGGGGGCTTTTATGGGCGCATGGAAAGCGTATGGGATCGACGGCGGTGGTGCCACTGACAGTGCGGGCAGAAAAACGTGGACCGCTGTGCCTGCACGATGCGCATGATGCTCGTGCCGCAGCGGCCGCATGGCTGGCCGTCGCGGCCGTAGGCGCGATGCCGCAGCTGGAAGCGGCCGGAGCGGTTGTCGGCCGTCTTGTAGGTCTCGTCGCCGATCGTCGAGCCCTCGAGGCGGACGGCCTCGGCAAGGATCCGCCGTGCCGCAGCCGCAACCTGTTCCCAGCGAACGATGCTCAGGCGGCGGCACGGCACCCGCGGGTCGACGCCCGCCTCGAAGAGGATCTCGGCGGCGTAGATGTTGCCGATGCCCGCCACCGCATGCTGATCGCGCAGGGCCACCTTCACCGCGCGGCGCGAGTCTCCCAGCCGGTCCCGCAGGTCGTCGCCCGTCACGGCGAGCCCATCCGGACCGAGCTTGTCGGAGCCGCAGGCGGCGGCCAGGCCCTGCTCGTCGAGCAGCCGGATCGTGCCGAGTCCGCGGCGATCCCAGAACAGGAGCCGTGGCTGCCTTGACGCAAACTTGATCTCGAGCCGCACGTGGGCGGGCGTCGGCGGATCGGCGACCAGCATGAGGCCCGTCATCCGCGGCTCGATGACCAGCCACTCGCGGCCCGCCCGGTCGGCGGGCTCGAGTTCGATCGCCACCCGTTTACCGAAGCGGTGGACGGCCGCGATCGTCCGTCCGACGAGCCGCCGCGTCAGCGCGTGCGGCCCGGGCCGGATCGAGATCGGCCGCACGGTGCCGCGTGGGAAGGCGACGGAGTCGATCCGCAGTCCCGCCAGGTGGGCGATCCCGCGGCGCATCGTCTCGACTTCGGGCAGTTCGGGCATGGGTTCACCGTGCCCTCGATGGTAGCACTGTCGAAGGAGGCTACAATCATCTGTCTCCCGGATCCGCCGCAGTCCCCGAGCCCCACGGCACCACCATGACACCAGCGACCCCCACCGCCTCTCCCCCGCTCTCGCAGGTGCCGGATGCCCTGGGCCGGTTTGGCCGCTTCGGCGGCCGCTACGTGCCCGAGACGCTCTCCGCGGCGCTCGAGCAGTTGGAGCAGGCCTACGACGAGGCGCGGGCAGACCCGGCCTTCGCCGCCGAGCTCGACGGGCTGCTGGGAGCGTTCGTCGGCCGTCCCACCCCGCTGCTCTTCGCGCGGCGGCTCACCGAGTTCGCCGGCGGCGCCCAGATCTATTTCAAGCGGGAGGATCTCAGCCACACCGGCGCCCACAAGATCAACAACACGCTCGGCCAGGGCCTGCTGGCGATCCGCATGGGCAAGCGGCGGATCATCGCCGAGACCGGCGCCGGCCAGCACGGCGTGGCCACCGCCACCGCCTGCGCCCGCTTCGGTCTCGAGTGCGTCGTCTACATGGGCGCCGAGGACGTGCGGCGGCAGGCACCGAATGTCCGCAACATGCGGTTCATGGGGGCCGAGGTGCGGCCCGTGGAGAGCGGCTCGCGCACGCTCCGCGACGCCATCAACGAGGCGATGCGCGACTGGATGGGCTCGGTGGAGACCACCCACTACATCATCGGCTCGGTCGTGGGCCCGCACCCCTTCCCGCGGATCGTCCGCGACTTCCAGTCGGTCATCGGCCGCGAGACGATTGAGCAGTGCCGCGCCGAATTCGGCCGTCTGCCTGACACGGTCGTGGCCTGCGTCGGC
>JBJTSM010000569.1:0-3118 GCA_046076685.1 Planctomycetia bacterium
CTCGCGATCCTCGTGTCACGAAAACTGATCGGACGACTCGCCGCGCATCTCGGTGATCCGCATCTGGCGGTCATGGTGGAACGCGCCCATCCGTCCTTTCGGGACAGCCTGTCGACGACGATCGAACTGCTGGCCGGCCCCGCCGCCGACGTGAATCCAACGCTGCTGGCCCGCACGGCCGCCGAAGCCACGGCCCACCTCGGGCAGGTGCGGCCAGAGCGGATCTTTCGCCGCCGGCAGTTGGTGACGCTTGCGTTCGCGGCCATCGCGGCCCTGGGAAGCGTCGCCGCACTCGCCGTCGCCCGGCCGGCGGTCGCCGGCCTCTGGGTGCGGCGGCTGCCGCTCCTGGCCGACGAACCCTGGCCGCGGCGGGTACGGCTGGCCGTCGAGGACTTTCCAGGCGGCGTGCGAAAAGTGGCACGGGGCAGCGACGTGGACGTCATCGTGCATGCGCAGGCCGAGCAGTTGCCCGAGGTGGTGGATCTCCGCTGGCGGCCGGCCACCGGCCGAAGCACCGGGCTCCGGGCGGCCGGCGAACCGCGGCGCGGCTGGCATACCGATCGCATGGGGGCGCGGGGCGGTGCGGTGGCCGACGGCCAGGCCTTCGGACACGTGCTGAAGGGCGTGAACGAGAGCCTCGACCTGGAGATTCGCGGCGGCGATGCCCGGCTCAAGCCCCTGCGGCTCGAGGTGCTCGAACCGCCTGCGCTCGAGACGCTCCGCATCACGGCGACGCCCCCCGCCTACCTGGGAAACACGCCCCGGGAGATGCCCGCGGCCCGCGTCGTGCAGGTCCCCCGGGGAGCTGCGGTGGAGATCGCCTGCACCGCCACGAAGCCGCTTTCGGCCGCGACGATGGTGGCGGTGGCAGCCGGCGACGCGGCGGCGTCCGCGGAGACGGTGCTGGCGACGGTGCCGACCTCCGATGCCACGGGCGGCTCCGGTAGAGCGGGCGGCTTCGGGTTGCCGACGGCACCGGCCCGCGTTATCGTCGGCCGGATCGCGGCACTCGATGCCGACTGCTCGGTCGTCGTCCGGTTCACCGACACCGACGGCCTCGTCAATCGCGAGCCGGTCACGTTCACGCTCTCCGCCGTCCCGGACGAGCCACCCCAGGTAGCCGTGCGACTCTTCGGGATCTCGACCGCCGTCACGCCGAATGCCCGGGTACCGCTGGCGGGGACCATTTCCGACGACCATGGCCTCGGCGCGGCGGCCGTACGGCTGAAGGTGGCGGATGCCACCGAGACGCCCCTCCCGCTGACCCGCGTCCGCACCGGCGATGCGGTCGTCGAGATTCCGGTCGAGGCGGCGGAAATCGTGGAACTCGAACCGCTCGGCCTGGCCGCCGGCCGCACGCTGGAACTGGCGGTGACCGCCACCGACACCTGCACGCTCGCCGGCGGTCCCCACACCGGCACGAGCGACGTCTGGTCGCTGGCCGTCGTCACCCCCGAGGCGCTCGTGGCGATGCTGGAGGCCCGCGAGATCATCCTGCGCCGCCGGTATGAAAGCTGCGTCGCCGATCTCACGCAGGCGCGGGATAGCTTCGCCACGCGGCGGCGGGACGGCGGCCCTGAGCGGGAAACCGATGGCACCGGAGCGGCGGACCGCGCGGCCGGCGATGCCGGTGCCGTGGAGGCCGCAGGTTTGGGGGAGGCCACGTCGCGGGCCGCGGGCGAGACCAGGGAACTGGCCGAGGCCTTCCGCGGCATCCGGCTCGAGTTTGACAACAACCGGCTGCTCACGCCGGAACTCGAGACCCGGCTCATCGCGCAGATCGCCGATCCGCTGTCGTCCCTCGCCACCCAGGAACTCCCTGCGTTGGCGGCGGCCTGCCGGGCCGGGACGCGCCGCGAGGAACTGCTGCGTCGGGCCGACCTGGTGCTGGCCCGAATGCGGGCGGTGCTGGATAAGATGATGGAGCTCGAATCGTTCAACGAGGTGCTGGAACTGCTGCGGGGTGTGATCCGCACGCAGGAGCAGATCCGCGGCGAAACGCTCGAGCAGCAGAAGCGGCGGGCCAGGGAGGCGTTGGAACGACCATGAGACACATCCCTCGACCGCTCGCCCTCGCGCTCGCAGCCATGACGTCCCTCGTCTTTCCGGGTGCGCCGACCGGCATGGCGCGGGCCGCGGAGGAGCCGGCCGCGAAACCGGCGACGAGCGCGGCTGCGGGGGGCAGCCTCGCCAATCGCGAGCAGGAGCTGGCGCAACAGTTCCGCGATCTCGAGAAGACGTTCCTGCGCCTGGCGGATCTGCTGGCGCCCAGCGACCCACGCCGGGCCGCGCTCCTGCGAAACGTCTTCGAGCAGGCGCGGACGGGCGAGGTGAGCGGCCGCATCGACACCATCGTGCAGCTGCTGGAAAAGGGACAGCTTCTCAAGGCCGGCGCGAGCCAGGCCGACACGCTCGACCGGCTCCGCGAACTGCTCGCGCTGCTCGAGTCGGGTGAGAGCGACAAGCGGCTGGCAAGCGAGAAGGAAGAGGTCCGGCAGTTCCTGGGGCGGCTGTCGAAGCTGATCGCCAGGCAGCGCGACGTGGAGGGTTCGACCGAGGCGGGCGCACGGGAGGCCAAGCTCGCCGAACGACAGTCGGCCCTCGCCGAGGAGGCCGGCAGCCTCGCCGGTGACATCGGCCGGTTCGCCAAACGGATGGAACCGAAGGATGAAACCGGGAGGCCTGAAACAGGGAAGAACGAAACCGGAAAAGATCCACAGGCCGCGGAAGCGCCGGAGCAGGGGGGGAAGCCGGGGACCGAACAGTCCGACGGCGGCCAGGCTCCCGCAGACAAGACAGGCGACGGTCCGGCGGAAAAGGAAGCCGACGGGGACGCCGACGGCAAGGCCGCCGACGGCGGGGCTGGCAAAGGGAAGCCTGGCGAAGGTGAGGCACAGGAGGGCTCGGCGGGAGACGGGGCCGCGGGAGAGGAGGCGGAGAAGCCGGATGGCGACGACGACGCCTCACGGGCCCGTCGCACCCGAAAGCGGGTGGCCGCCGCCGAACAACGGATGCGGCAGGCGCAGCAGAAGCTCGAACAGGCCAAGCGTCGCGACGCCAGGCAGGAGCAGGAACAGGCCATCGAGGAGCTGGAGACCGCGCGGGCGGAACTGGAGGA
>JBJTSM010000570.1:0-4715 GCA_046076685.1 Planctomycetia bacterium
TGCGCTCGACCTCGCCGACATCCGAAACTCCCTGCGGGCTTTGATGTGGCGGCACGTCGGCGTGGAGCGGATCGGCGATTCCCTTGCCGAGGCGCTCGAGACGGTCGAGGGCTGGTGCCGCTACGTGCTGCCGCGGCAGTTCGGCGATCCCCAGGGCTGGCAGTTGCAGAACATGCTCGAGGTGGCGCGGCTGATGATCCGCGGGGCGGTCGAGCGGCGCGAGACCCGCGGCGTCCACTTCCGGAGCGATTTTCCCGAGACGAGCCCCGCTTGGCGGTCGCACATCGGCTGGCTGCGGGGCCGGCCGCAGCCGCTGATCAGCCCCCTCGAAACGGCGGCCGGAACTCCCGATCCCCGTAGCGCCGGGGCAGGCGGCAGCGAGCCGGATGCGCCCGGACGTGTATCATGGGGATTGCCGGAAGCGGGCCAGCGGTAAAAAATACCCCGACGATCCGACTTCGATCTCTCCAACCAGCAGACAAAAGCAGCACGGATGATGCAAAACTCCTCCACGGCCGGCCGCGACGCGATGATCGAGGCCGATGGCCTCTGCAAGTATTACGGCTCGTTCATCGCCACCGAGGACGTGACCTTCAGCGTGCCCCGCGGCCAGATCGTCGCCTTTCTCGGCCCCAACGGTGCGGGCAAGAGCACGACGATGAAGATGCTCACGGGGTACCTCGCCCCCTCCGCCGGCACGGCCCGCATCGCCGGCTACGACATGTCCGTCGACCGGCTCGCCGGGGCCGCCCGGCTCGGGTATCTGCCGGAAAATGGCCCACTCTACCCCGACATGACGCCCCGCAGCCTGCTCGAATTCTTCGCCGACGCCCGGGGGCTCAACGGTCCTCGCCGTGCGGAGCGGATCGAGGCCGTCGTCGACCAGTGCGAATTGGGGAGCGTGATCGGCAAGGCGATCGGCAAGCTCTCGAAAGGCTACCGGCAGCGCGTGGGCATGGCCCAGGTGCTGCTGCACGAGCCGGACGTGCTGATTCTCGACGAGCCGACCAGCGGCCTCGACCCCAACCAGATCCGTGGCGTGCGCGACACCATCCGCCGGCTGGGCGAGCGCAAGACGATCCTGCTCTCCACCCACATCCTGCAGGAGGTGGAGGCGCTGGCCGACCGGGTGATCCTCATCTCGGAGGGGCGGATGCGATTCGACGGCACGCCGCAGGAGCTCCGGGCGGGAGGCCGTGGCCTCGACGAGCGGTTCCACGAACTCACCCGGGGCGTCTCGGTGTGATTCGTGCCTCTGCCGGCGAGCGACCTCGTCGTCGCTGCTTCGTCGGCGGCAGGCTTGAGACCGCTTTCAGAAACAAGTTTGCGGACAGATTCGGGACGATTCTTGAAGGACAGATCCATATGAAGTGGCATGTGCTCGACGCGGTGTTCAAGCGGAACTTCGTCGCCTACTTTTCCAACCCCACCGGCTACGTCTTCATCTGCGTGTTCGTGCTGCTGGGGTCGCTGGCGGCCTTCTGGCCGCCGGAGTTCTTCAATTCCAACCTCGCCAATCTCGACCAGCTCAACCGCTACCTGCCCTACATCCTGCTCGTCTTCATCCCCGCCATCACGATGAGCGTGTGGGCCGAGGAGCGGCGGCAGGGAACCGACGAACTCCTGCTGACGATCCCCGCCAGCGACTGGGAGGTGGTGTTCGGGAAGTATCTGGCGGCCGTCGGCATCTACACCGTGGCGCTGATCTTCTCCTGCATCTGCAACCTCGCCATCCTGTTGCTCTGGGGCACGCCCGACGCCGGGCTGTTTCTCTCCAACTACCTGGGCTACTGGTTCGTCGGCATCGCCATGATCGCCATCGGGGTCGTGGCCAGCTTCCTCACCAACAACCTCACGGTCGCGTTCATCCTCGGGCTGGCATTCAACGCTCCGCTGGTCGTGGCCGACCAGGCCGGCTCGGTGATGTCGCCGGGGCTCGCGAAGTGGGTGCGGCCCTGCAGCCTCGCCGAGCAGTTCACCGACTTCGGCCGCGGCATCGTCAGCCTCTCCGGCATCGCCTATTTCCTCGGCATCGTGGCGGTCTGCCTCTACGTGGCGATGGTGCTGATCGGGCGACGGCATTGGACCAGCCGGCGCGACGGGGCGAAGATGGGCGTGCATTTCATCGCCCGGACGGCCGGCCTGGCGGCGGCGGCGCTCGGGGCCGTGCTGCTCTTCCGCGGAATCGACGTGCGGGCGGATCTGTCGCAGGAGCAGATCAGTTCGCTTTCCCCCGACACGCGGCGGCTGCTCCGTGAACTGTCGACGACCCGCCCGATCGACATCAAGGCCTACGTCAGCCCGACCGTGCCCGAGGATTACACGCAGACGCGGCTGAACCTCCTCAACATGCTGAGGCAGTTCCAGCAACTGGGCCGCGGCAAGGTCAACGTGGAGGTCATCCCGACCGATCCGAAGACAGAGGCGGCGGCGCTGGCCTCGCAGCAGTTCGGCATCGAGCCGGTGAACGTGCTGGCGCGGGTCCGCGGCGCCTACCGTGACGAGAGCATCTTCCTCGGCTGCGCGTTCACGAGCGGCCTGGAGAAAGTGGTGGTGCCGTTCTTCGACAAGGGCAC
Organism: Planctomycetia bacterium; assembly: GCA_046076685.1. Taxonomy (GTDB): domain Bacteria; phylum Planctomycetota; class Planctomycetia; order Pirellulales; family UBA1268; genus CAMCQY01. Next base: position 2,577 of record JBJTSM010000570.1, read on the forward strand.
GCCCGTGGAATACGAGCTCATCCGTTCGATCTCCACCGTGGCGCAGCAGAAGCGGAAGCGGCTGGGCGTGCTCACGACCGACGCTGACCTCTTCGGTGGCTTCGACATGGCGACGGGCCAGCAGCGGCCGCGGCAGCCGGTGCTCGAGGAACTGGAGAAGCAATACGACGTGGTCCAGGTCGACGCGTCGGCGCCGATCACCGACAGCTACGACGTGCTCCTGGCGGTGCAGCCCTCGTCGCTCGGCCCCGAGCAGATGGGCCACTTCGTGGCCGCGGTGCGGGCCGGTCAGCCGGTGGCGGTGTTCGAGGATCCGCTGCCCGTGCTGATGCAGGGCGTGCCGGGGACGGCGCAGCCCCGCCGCGGGCCGGGCGGGCCGATGGCGATGTTCCAGCCGCAGCAGCAGCCCAAGGGGGATATCGGCCAGCTTTGGCAGACGCTCGGGCTCAGGCTCATGGCCCGCGGGGGCCGGCCCGCGATGGGCCAGACCGGGGCCGATCCGCTCATCGTCTGCCAGGATTACAACCCGCACCCGAAGCTGGAACTCCCGGATGAATTCGTCTTCATCGACGCCGATCTGGCCGCCGACGCCGCCGGCAAGCTGCCGGGATTCAATCCCCGTCAGCCGATCACGGCGGGGCTCCAGGAGGTACTCTTTCCGTTTCCCGGCGCCGTCGTCAAGGACGACAAGGCTGACGTGACCTGGACTCCGTTGGCCCAGACGGGCCTCCGCACCGGCACGATCGAGGTCGACCAGGTGATGGGCAATCGCGGTGACATGCGGCAGTTGCAGCTCTTCGAGAAGCAGGCGAAGCAGTCGATGGTGCTGGCGGTGGCGATCGAGCGGAAGGCGGCGGCGGAGGATGGTCAGGAATCCGGCAAAGACGCCGGCGCGTCGGCGAAGCCGATCAAGGCCGTCGTCGTCGCCGATATCGACCTGATGGACGGCCGCATCTTCGGTCTCCGGAACCGCCCCGACGAGGTGTTTGGGCTCAATTTCGACAACGTCACCTTCGTGCTCAACGTGCTCGACTCGCTGGCTGGCGACGACCGCTTTCTCGAGATTCGCAAGCGGAAGCCGAAGCACCGGACGCTCGAACGGATCGAAGACACCGTGGCAGCCGCCCGTGAGAAGGCAGATGCCGAGAGGCAGAAGTTCATCGCCGAATTCGACGAGGCGGAAAGGACCGCCAATGAGTCGATGCAGGCGGAAGTGGGCGAGTTCGAGAAAAAGATCAAGGAGCTCGAGACCGGGGGCGACGCCGACCCGCAGGCGGCGATGCAGGCCGTGCAGCAGCTGGCCAGCCGGCAGCGTCTCGCCCAGCGGCGGCTCGATACCAAGATCGAGCAGCTCAAGCGGAAGCGGGACACCGAGGTGGAGGCCGTCGAGCGGCAGCTCGACGCGAAGATCCGCAAGGAGCAGGACCGGCAGAAGTGGCTGGCCGTGCTGTTGCCGCCGATCCCGCCGCTGGTGGTGGCGTTCTTCGTCTATTTCCGCCGGCGGGCGATGGAGCGTGAGGGCGTCGCAAAGTCACGGCTGCGGTGACCGGCCCGGGCGGCTCGTGGCCGCGGCGGCGGAGGGCGGATGGTTGGTTTCGATCAAGGTGGCTCAAGCAGTGGGCATCGAACGGCTGGAAGATAGGTGAACACGATGGACACGACAGGCAGGACCGACGGCATGGCGACTCACGGCGGACGGGAGCGGAGATTTCACCACGAGGACGAAGAGCAGGCGGTCGGGCCGCTGTCGCCCGTCATGCTTCGCACCGGGCTCTTTCTGCTGGGCGGCCTGGGGATGCTGCTTCTCGGGATCGCGGCGCAGCCGAGGTTCAAGAGCACCACGGTCGAGCCCGAGGCACAACGGGTGCTGTTTCCTGAGCTGTCCGATGCGTCGAAGGCGGCGAGCCTGAGATCGTCTAGTACGACGACGAGCTTTCCACGTTGCATCCCTTCAAGGTGATCCAGTCCGGTGGCGTCTGGGTGCTGCCCGCCCATCAGAACTATCCCGCCGACGCCAAGGAGCAGCTCGCCGCCGCCGCCACGGCGCTCGTCGACCTGAAGATGCTCGACGTGGTCAGCAAGTCGACGGCCGATCACGAGACCTACGGTGTCATCGAGCCGGATCCGGAGAAGATCAAG